>JAFSXS010000051.1 GCA_017443945.1 Synergistaceae bacterium | reverse complement strand
GTCATTGAGTGATATTTTTGCAGGCGTGAAGAATTTTGCGTCAAATGCATGGGACTTCGTAAAAAGTAAATGGCAGGATTATATAAACTGGTGGGGGTCTCTATTACTGGGCGATTTATGGCAGCCTGTAAAAGATTACGCCTCAAGTGCAAAAGAATGGGCGAGTCAAAAATGGCAAGAATTTAGCTCGTGGTGGGAGTCAGTATCGCTAAGTGATGTATTCTCAAGTGTGAAAGATTATGCGTCAGTAGCTAAAGACTGGGTAAGTCAAAAATGGCAGTCTCTTGCAAATTGGTGGGAGTCTTTATCGCTTAAAGATATTTTCTCGCCGGTTAAAGACTTTGCGTCCGGTTCATATAACTGGGTGACTCAAAAATGGCGGGAGTTCGGCGCGTGGTGGGACTCTTTCTCATTAAGTGATATTTTTTCCGGAAGTTTCACAGGCATATTTGACACACTCACAAAAGAATTTGAAAGCACGAAAACTATTTTGTCCGGCGGCTGGCAAGCTGTAAAAAGTTTATTCACGCTCGATTTTACGGGAATGTGGGACGGAATACTAACAACTTTTGACGGGATTAAAAGTTTTCTCAAAACACGCTGGGAATCTCTCACGTCAATATTCAAAATAAATTTCGGCGGAATATGGGACGGGCTTGTATCCGGTCTCACTACAGTATGTCAAACTCTAGAAAAAATATGGGATAACACAATCGGAGTCATCACAAGAACAGCAAAAGGCGCAGCGGACATCGTAAAAGGCGCATGGGATTGGACACTTGGTCTAGTAGGATTCGGCCCGGACGAAAATTCTACTGAAGCACAACAAGAGGCACTCAAAGCACAAGTCAAAGATATTACAGTGCTTAACAAAATGAGTGAAGGTTTTGCAGACAGAGTCGCCGAAATGACAGCAGCTTGGGAGCCGTTCAAATCGTCGCTCGGTGAAGGGTTCACAGAAATTTTTAACGTCATGCAGGGAGTCGCCGATAAAATCAGATCCGTAACAATCCCGGCCGTGAATGAATTAGTCAGCGCATTGAGTAGAGTCGCAGCAGAAATAACGTCAATAGTTCAAACCGGAAATCTAAGCGTCAAGGTTAATGCTCCGACAATTAACAACACCGGTGCTAACCCATTTAGCAGAATGGGCGGAGGTCAAAACAGGAGTCCGAGATTCGCAGCAGGCGGTTTCGTGAAGGGTTTGACTCATGCAATAGTCGGTGAGGCAGGTCTTGAAGCAATTATCCCGTTAACTGACAAATCGCGCGGGTCTGCGTTGTGGTTTGAGGCAGGCCGTCAGCTCGGATTACTCGATAAATCAGGAGTGAATTATAACGCCGTTCCAGACTCACAGCCTGCAATTGAAGGAGTCCCGTTATGGCGCGCTGCTTATGACAAAAATTTTGCAGCACCTCAAGAGACAAATAATATCAGCAACAATTCACAGCCCGTTTTCAGTCCTGTTATAAATCTCACAGTCAACGGCGGCGAGTCAGGCATTGAGGACAAAATTAGAAGTGTTATAAATGATTTGTTCGAGGACGCTTTTATGAACTTCCAAAATTCTATGCAGAGAGTGGCGTTTACTTAATGAGAACTTACAGAACACAGCAAGGCGATACATGGGACTTAATCGCGCTCAGAATGTACCCTGATTTAGGCGGGGAAAAATTGACAGATATTTTATTGGACGCTAACCCCTTGCATATTCGGACGGTTATTTTTTCTGCTAATGTAATTCTGAATGTTCCTGATGTTGACGTACCTGTTATTCAGAATTTGCCAGCATGGAAGAGGTGAAAATTAAAAAATGGATTCTCATCCGGCAAGATATGCAGAAGTCGTGATTATTTATGAAGGTAAAGATATTTCACGCGATATTGCGCCGTATTTGCTATCGTTCAGCTACACAGACAACGCAAGCGACAAGGCCGACGATATTTCTATTTCACTCGAAGACAAAGAGCGTTTGTGGTGTAATGACTGGTACCCGTCGAAAGGCGATAAGATTCAAGCAAGCATAATTATTCATAACTGGGACGATGCAAACAAAACAGAGTCTTTGCCGTGCGGAACGTTTGAAGTTGACCAGATCGAATGTTCAGGGCCTCCAAATCAAGTGAGTATAAAAGCTGTCTCGACTCTCGTCTCTAAACCGATGAGGCAGGAGAAACACACTAAAGCATGGGAAAATGTAAAACTCTCAACTATTGCCGGTGATGTCGCGAATAAAAACGGCTTAAAACTTTTCTGGGACTGTCCGAACGATCCGAATTTTGAAAGACGCGATCAGGTGGAAATTTCTGATTTGGAGTTTCTTTCAGGGCTAGCACGTGATTACGGGATCGCAGTAAAAGTTACTGATACACAGCTTGTCTGCTACGACGAGGAAGAATACGAATCACATGAACCGGTCGGGAGTCTCTCGTATGGTGATAAAAAATTGCTGCGGTGGAGTTTTTCAAGCAAGACTAACGGCACATACAAAGGCGCGAATCTGCAATATCATGACCCCGTGAAAAATAAGACACTGATTTATACCGGCAAAGATGTTTGGAAGACTGAAGGCACCGGACGAACGCTCGAATTAAATCAGAAGGCCGACAATCAAGAAGACGCAAAAAGAATCGCAGATAAAAGACTCAGAGCCGCAAACAAGAAAGAAATTACAGCAAATATTACGCTTATGGGTGATTTACGATTTGTAGGAGCGAGCAATATTACTATTTCGGGATTCGGTGCGTTTGACGGGGTTTACGCAATTGAGAAGGCGACTCACAGCGTCGGGGATTCTTACACGACAAAATTAGATTTGAACATGGGCGGCGAGTCAAAGAAGGAAAACCGCACAAATTCCGGGAAAAATTCCGGCAGACGTTCAACGAGGCGAGGCAGTAAACGTACAAATAAACCGCTTGTCTATACCGGAACAGACGTATACAGGAGATCATGACATGGCAAACGAAAACAAAGAACAAGGCGCACAAGGGAGATTCGGCTATGTTTCAGATTATGACCCGGCGCGGCATATGGCACGGATAAAATTTCCGGATAAAGGCGATTTAGTGTCGGGGTGGATTCCGGTCTCTGTCTCGAACTCCAAGAAAAACCGCGATGAAGTGCATTTAGACATCGGCGAACACGTTTACTGCAACATGATGGGCAACGGTTTAGAAATGGGAGTCGTTTTGTGTTCACTCTATGATGACACGAACAAGCCCCCCGCCGGTGATGCAGATATTCGCAAGACAACTTACGACGACGGCACAGAAATAATTTACGACCGCAAGAATCACAAACTGCAAATTAACTGCGTTGGTGATATTGAGATACACGCTGACGGAAATATTAAAATTACAGGTTCAAGAATTGATTTAAACTAGGAGAGAAATATAATGACACATGAAGAACGGTTAGCAGACACTTACAGGCGATTCCCCCATTTAAGGCCTAAAGATTGGGAGCCAAAGGGAGAGAAAAAATCTCTGAAGTATGGCAAATCGGTCAAGAAAAAAATAACACCGCCAATTTATGAAACGACAAATATTCACTTAAGTATTCAGGACGATTTACCGCCGGAGCCTGATATTCACGGCGATATTTGCCCGCATTGCGGACATATGACCCTAATTCACGAGTCGGGCTGCGTGAAATGTACTTACTGCGATTGGAGTGCGTGCGGTTAATGTTTTGGGAAGGAATAGCATTTATGGTTTTTGCAGTTATCATAGGTTTTAGCGATTCTATATCTAATTTGATTAATGCAAAAGCAGAAGAGATACGCGCAAGAGCTAAAAAAATGGAGGACGAGGAATGAGCGAGCAATTAAAACCGTGCCCATTCTGCGGGAGTGAAAAGGTAGAACTATATCGAGACGGTAAGGGAGATTACTTTATCAATTGTAAAAATTGCATGTGTCTTGTATCCGGATTTTATCGGACGAAAAGGGAATCTCTACAGGTATGGAACACACGAGCGGAGGATAAATCATGAGTGAAAATAAAATGTCTCTTTGTGAAGGATTAGAACCTTGCCCTCGTTGTGGTTGCGAAAAAACTATTCTTTGGGAACAAGATGGCAAATATCGATATACATGTGCACATTGCTGTTTGGGAGCAGACAGCCCATTTTATAGTGATTCTTTCTTAGCATCTATATATTGGAATGATGTAGTATATCTAAACTATTCGGAGGTCAAATCATGACGAATAAACAATTTCTCTCAATGATAGAAGACGAGTTATACACACTTGAAGCTAACGGGTGTGCAGTGCATAAGCTTTACAGCATGTTTGATGACGAGGGCCGGGGCATAAATAATTTTCTCGCCTATCAGGTCATAACGAAAAAAGGCGTGCATAATTACATTTTTTACAAATGCGACAAGCACCCGAAAGAATTTATAGTGAAGGACGACGAGTCAGGATGGAATTTGTATCAGGCAGTAAGAAGGCTCGCCTACATGCAGATAGAATTAAATCAAGACTGCGGATTTGTTGTTTACTGGACTCACAAGAAAAGCCCGTTAAAAAATGAATACTGTATATTCAGTGCAAAGGACGCGCACGAGAAGTTACGCAAAATCATGTATCAGGATAGCGCAACTGAATTAGAAGATTTATTGCTTGATATGAATATGAGCGATGATATATTTCGCTTTCGTTCACTGTTAAAAGAAATGGATCCGGAAGAATGAGCGAAAAATTAAATGATGAACAGCTCAAACGGTTAAATATATGCGCGCCTGCAGTTATAACGGTGTTAAAAGAGTTCGAAAAATTTTTATTCAAGCACAAGGAAATAGCAGCAATGGAGGTTGTGTCGGGATTATTGAAATTTATTCTTGCCGGTACACAAACGCCGGGATTTTTTGTGGAGGTTGAATCGTGAGCGAAATAAAATATCCTGAAACTGTAATAGAAGAACACCTGCAATATTACGAGAGTCAAAAGCAAATAAATCACCCTGATTATTACAAAGCAGGCGGCATTGAAGCTATTGACTTCATCGAGGCTAACAGCTTAAATTTCAATCTCGGCAACGTCATAAAATACATAGTAAGAGCAGGACGTAAAGAAGGCGAGGACGAATTTACTACGCTGAGTAAAGCAAAATGGTATCTTGACCGCGAAATTGAACGGCTCAAAAAATTAGCAGATTCACAAATAAAGCCTGAAATTACCGACTAATACAAAATT
>JAFSXS010000050.1 GCA_017443945.1 Synergistaceae bacterium | reverse complement strand
TTTTTGACGTAATTGACAAGAGGTGAAAATTTCATGACGCTGCATTTAGTTTATTTCAGTCCGAGCGGTTCAACAGAAAAAATTGTGAAGGAAATTGCGTCAGAGTTTAAAAATTTGCCCGTTGAGACTCATAATTTGCTAACTCCTGCAAGCCGTCAGAAAAAATATAAATTTACTCCTAATGACATTGTGATATTTGGCAGCATTACCGCAGGAAAATTATTCACTCTCTCTGATGAAATATTTAATTGCTTGGAGGCCGACAACACGCCTTTTATCGGTGTGATTTCTTACGGCAACGGTTATTACGGGATTGCTTTAACAGAAATGCTCGAACGTGCGGAAAAAAGCGGCTTCAAAGTCTCAGCAATGGGAGCTTTTATTTCGCGTCATTCAATGAATGAATCAATCGCAGAGGGCCGGCCGGACTCACACGATAAAGAAATTATGCATGAATTTGGCCGTAAAGCCTACGAGAAAATTTTATCAGGAGATATTACACTTCATAATCAGCCAAAAACTAACTGGTCATCGTGGGAACTGGGAAATCAAGTTATAGCCTATCGAGAGACTCACAGGGACGAGCCTTACTCACTCCCTAAAGAATGTAAAGCAAAGGAAATTTCTAACGCTTGCATTAAGTGCGGACGTTGTGTCAGAAATTGCCCCGTTGACGCAATAAATATAGACGCAAAAATTTTCGATCTCGATAAATGTATAGGCTGCTGGGGTTGCATAAATCGTTGTCCCATGCACGCAATAAAATCAACAAGTCAACAAATCGCTGATATAATGACATCATTCGGCCAAGCTGCACAAAAACGCTTAGAGCCGGAAATATTTTTCTAGGAGGTTAAATCATGTCAGACAAAGCAAAAATTTTAGCAGGTTTACAAATTATCGTAACGGACTTAGCACAACAGGCAGACGGCCACGAATTACAATCAAGAGTTTTCGCGGCTCAGGGGTTCAGCAAGTTAGCTGACAAGTACGCAGAACACGCAAAAGAAGAACGCGGTTATGTAACAAAATGCGCAGATAGAATTATTGATTTAGGCGGAGAATTAAAACTTGAGGCCAAGAAAGAAGCTCCCATTTGCAAGGATCCTATTGACTTTGTGAAATATGATTTGCAGGTCTCTAAAGATGGTCTTGCGTGGCTTGCCGGTTTAGTCGAGGAGTCAAGAAGCGATTACACAACTTTTGACATTCTCAAGGACTATTACAAAGACGAAGAAGACGACATGTACTGGGCCGAAGAGCAACTCGAACTAATTGAGAAAATCGGCAAAGAAAATTGGTATTATTCGCAGCTGTAATTAATTTTACGCAAAAAAATAGCCGGGAAGCACAACGCCTCCCGGTTTTATTATTTATTCAGTAAAGACTGTTTGTTCTGTAATGTCCGTCTGAAGAGCTTTTAACGCGCGCTCAACTAATTTACGGCGTAAAACTTTTTCTTCTTCCGGAGTCTTTGTCGGATCTCCCAGCGGGTGTGGAATTGCTATTGTCGGGACGATTCTATTTGCGCCGACTGTCTGCGAGATCGGGACTATCGTACACATATGGACAACGGGTAATTTGCGCTCAATTTCTTTGACCATCGTTGCACCGCAACGCGTACAGGTTCCTCAGGTTGAAGTAAGAATTACTGCTGTTACTCCATCACGAACGAGTCTATTTACTATTTCAGCACCAAACTTTTTAGCATTGCCGACGCTTGTTCCATTACCGACGGTCGCATAAAATTTCGTGTGTAATTTTCCGATAACGCCTTCACGTTCTAAATCGCGCAAAACGTCAACCGGCAAAACTCTATCTGCGTCCTGATCTGCATATGTAGCGTCATAACCTCCGTGAGCTGTGCAATATGTTTCGCTCGTCAAGTCATTCACGCCGGTAATGTCATATTCGCCGAATTTACTTGCGCTTGAAGCCTCGATATGATCCGGGTTACCTTTCGGGCAAATTCCGCCTGACGTAACAAGAGCTATTGTCGCGTGTGCAAGATCTTTTACTGCTGGCTGAGGGTCAACTCTATCAAAGACGGGCATTTTGTATTCAGTCTCGAAAGGCTCACCCTTTAATTTTGCGACAAACATATCAACGCAACGTTCAGCAGCTAATTTCTCGTAGAACATATTTTTACGGATGCCGCGTTCAATGTAGCCTTCTTCTGATGGTTTGCCGATTGGTTCACCTTTTAAGAGCTTCAACGCTAATTTTGCCATTGCAGGGACAGCTTTTCTCATTCCGACGGCGTTATCAGGAGTCTCAATGACCCACGCAAATTTTTTGTACATCTCAACGCCGGGATTTTCGGGATACATACCGCTGATTACTGGGATATTAAATTCTTTCGCAACAGCAGCACACATAGCACCGCATGCAGTCCCGTAACGTCCGGCATTAAACGCAGGCCCCGCGATAAATGCATCAGGTTCATATTTGCGAATCATGTCGAGAATAGTTTTTGTTGCCTCGTCCATGTTCGACGCAAAATAAGAATCTCCGCAAATCACTGTAGCAACGATTTCCGCCTCACCCTTGAACGCGCCTTTAAACGCCATGCCGGGACCGACGACCCCTTCTCTGATTTCGGGCTTGTAGTCTGCTTTCTCTTCACCGCCGATGTTCGCATAAAATTGATTTATGTAGTGTATAACTTTATATGCCATTCTTCTCACCTCCTGAAATTAAAGCGTGTAAGCTCCAAGTTTCGTGTAACCTAATTCACTTGTTGCGCCGGTTATTGCCTGAAGTTCTACAGTGATTGTGCCGTCTTCAGCAAGTGAGCCGTTCCAGCCTCCTGCGATTACATTAGCTTCTTCTGCATAACCTATAACTTTTTGCATTGCAGGAAGTGTAATAACTTCATTTGCGTTTCCTGCAGTTACACACGCGTCACCCTCAGGACATGAGTCAGCTAATGACTGGCTTGCACCATCTTGGCCGGCGTACTCGTCAGTTAATAGTGCTGTCTTAATGCCTAATCTTTCAGCTTTCCAGCAGTTCATGATTAAATCTGCGTCAGGATTGCCGAATCCCTCTTCAGTTATTACAAGTCCGTCAAGACCGAGCATAGCAGCTAATTTTGTCGCATAACTTGAGCTTCTGCGCTTGTCTGCAAGAGTAACATTTTCATTTGTAACGATAACGGCCGCAAAATTAAAGTCTTTGCCATGACGCTTTAACATGTCAGCGATAACGGGGTTATTCTGGTGAGAGTAAGTGTTATTCTTATCGCAGGCACTAACGCAATTTCCTGACACAATAGCACCGTCCATAACTTCAAGAGGAGATATAATCGTCGGCAAAATTTTCTTGACGTCAACGCCGTATAAATAAGTGTCATGCAATAAGCCTTGAGTCTGAAGCATATATAAATAGCCGACCTTTGGTAATTCGGGATAAGCGTTCATTGCCTCGCGGATATTTGCAAATTCATATGACTCGATTGTGTCAGCTTTCACATCTTTGCAGGCTTCAGCGAGATATTTTGCTGCTTTGAGTCCTGCTGTTCTGCAAGCTGCTTCATAGTCGTGCTTGTCCATGTTAGGATCTGAAGGTTCAAGAACTAGCGCAACATTGCAGGTTTTAGAATAAGGCGTGTAATCTGCTCCCGGCCCGGACATGTCAATAATGCCCTCTTGAAATCTTACGAGCTTTCCTGTCGTGAGAACTGCACAGCCTGTTAATACTAAAGTTTTTCCCTCGCCGACTGTTTCAACATCGCTTATCATTCCGGGAAATACTTGGCCTTTGCCCTCAAGTTTAAATCTCGGTTCGATTACGTCTTTAACGGGCATAACCCGCACACTTTCACCGGGCATAGCTAAATCTACATCGAGATTCTTGCCGAGTAATTCATCTTCTGAAATCAGCGCGAGTAATTCAGCCTTGTTGACTGTCAATACTCCGTCAGCAAAGCCGGTTTTGTCGCCGAACTTGAGACCCTTTACATTGAGTCTGTGTAACTCGAGTTTCAACTATAAACCCTCCTTTAAATTTTGTAACAATAACGGAGCAGGCGCAAGACTTGATTCACGATTAATCAATCTGTACCGCTCTAGACTTTCCCTCATCAATTCATAGTCGATATAGGCATAATCAACGCGCTTTAACTCGTCAAGCTCATTAACATTTATCAACTTGCAGGACTCATAAACGTGTACAGCGTCTTCTATAAGTGAGAGGGACTCCAAATCTACAAGCCCATTTTTTGAATCTATTATTACGGATCTGAATGGCTGCTGATAGGGCCTGAGATTCCCGCAAAGAGGATGAGTCAATAAAATGCTGCCTAAATGCACAAACCCACGCACATGAATCAACACATCAAGCGCAGAGCCTTCTATAAATTTGCTGGATTTGACGTGATTGCAAAGGTCTTCGTTGTTGCTAATAAGCATAAACATTTTTCGCCCTCCCTCTGATGTTAATTAGCATCTGTTGCAAAATTTAGCTTCAGAGTCGTTGAATCGCTTGCAATTCTTTTGCCTGAGAGTTTCGTGCGTGCTTGCCCCTTCGGCGGTCTCGTGTGTGAGACTCTCTCTTGCAGGCGAAATATTATGATGAACACAAAATATTATACTTGCTGAAAAATTGCCGTCAACGCGTAAATTACTAATTTTTGTTATTACGTTCATAAAGTTTTTGCAAGCTAATATCATGATTCACCGGCGCAGATTACTTCAAATAATTATTAGGATCGTAAGCAATGCCCTCGTTGTATTCCTTCAAGAGTTTTGCTACTTTGCCGCTAAGTAATAAAATAGCGATTAAGTTCGGAATTACCATTATCCCGTTAAAGAAGTCGGAAAGCTCCCAGACCAAATCAATTTTTAACACGCTTCCAGTGAAAATAAACACCATCACAAGAACTCTATACGGCAATAAGGCTTTTGCACCGAACAAATAACGAATATTGCTCGCTCCGAAATAGTACCAGCCTATAATCGTAGAGAACGCAAAGAATAACAGACAGACGGCGATAAAAGGTGCTCCATAAGTTCCCAAAAAGTGATTCGAGAATGCAGCTTGAACTAATTCGATACCCTTTAACTTTGCTTGACCATTTATAAAATTGTTATCAAGCACTCCCGATGACATAACTGTAAAAACTGTGATATTCAGCACAACAAATGTATCAATGAAGACTGCGATAATTCCTAAGACTCCTTGCTCGACAGGATGATTTACATTTGCTACTGCGTGGGCGTGAGGTGTCGAACCCATACCGGCCTCATTTGAGAATAAACCGCGTGCGATTCCGTATCTTGCTGCTTGAGCGACTGCAACACCGGCCATACCTCCCCAGACTGCACGAGGAGCAAAGGCACACGAGAAAATTTCTGCGAAGACCGCCGGCAAATGATGAGCATTCATAACAATTAATACTATACCGACAGCTACATAAAGAATTGCCATGAGAGGAACTAATTTTTCAGTTACTGACGCGATTCTCTTGACTCCGCCGATAAAGATTAATCCCGCCAAAATTGCAAGAACTGCACCTACAATTTTCGTATCTACTCCGAATGCATCATTAAATGCGTTACCGATTGAATTAGCCTGCACCATATTGCCCATAAAGCCCAAAGCTAATATTATAGAAACCGCAAAGAAGGCCGCTAAAAATTTTGAGATAAGATTATTGCCCAATCCTCTCGAAATATAGTAAGCCGGCCCTCCTACGACTTGGCCTGTTTCGTCTTTTTCCTTGTATACTTGCGCGAGACAGGCTTCTGCAAAATTTGTAGCCATACCGAAAAATGCTGCTACCCACATCCAGAAAATTGCGCCGGGGCCTCCTGATACAAGAGCTGTCATTGCTCCCGCTAAATTTCCCGTTCCGACCTGTGCTGCTATTGCCGTTGCGAGTGCTTGAAATGATGACATACCGTGTGCGCCCGCTGCCTCACCGAACAACGAGAAATTACCAAATAATTTTTTGCAGGCCGTACCAAATTTTGTAATCTGGACAAATCCGAGTCTCAGCGTGAAAAATAATCCCGTACCGCATAATAACGGAATAAGAAAACTGACTCCCCACAAGAAACTATTTGCATCAACTACGAGTTTTAATAGCTCGTCCATCTGTAAATAAACCTCCTTGAAATTAGAAATATTTTGACAATAAAAAACTCAGGGGCTTATTTCTGCTCCTGAGTCCCTCTTTCTAAATATGTAGTGAATTGCTTGACCCCGAACCGGGATAAATTATTTTTTCAAGTTCACATTAAATATACGAAATTTTTTATTGTCATGATACGATTATTATATCACTCTTCTATATCGTAATAGCCTGCGACCTGAATTTTTTTCCCGTTTGCAATCTCTTCGACTTCAACGCGTTTATCACAAGGGAACTCACACGCAAGCCCGCAGCTTGATGATAACTTTCTCGGAACGGGTGCGATTCTTGCTTGAATGCCTGAAGCCCTGCACGTCCTCTCAAACATTAAAGCAGCACTTGTAGTCTTGAATGTCGCTAAGCAACTCACGATTTACAAATACCCGTTAGTCTTCAATAATTCAGCAGCTTTGTTCATATGTTTAGCGGGCATCTTGATAACTGGTCCGGTGCAGCCCATTGCGCTCTCTGCGTAGATTCCTGCTTTCCATAAAACTTTTACTGCGTTGTCGATCTCTAATACATCGATCCCGTGTAATTCGTCATCAGTTGGTTCTGCGGGAGGTGCTTTAACGTCTTCTTCTGCCTGTGCTGCTTTGGGAGTTAATGACTCAATTTCTTCATCAAGTCCGGCCTTGCGAGCAGCTTTTAACTCGTCAGCAACTTTTTCCGGCAAATTTCCGGCGATAACACTTGCAGTAAACGATAAAGCATTCGCAATAACAGGAGCACCCGACGCACGAGAGACAATCGAGACTACATTTTTCCAGCCTTCACCGCATGAAGGACCATAACCCCAGCCCGAAGCCTCATAAGATCCGCCGGTTGTGAATGACGAGAACATTTTTACAAGAACGTTGCCCGTTAAAGTATCAGTTACGCAAATATCAACAGCTCCCGATAAAATGTCATTTCCGCGCAAAACTGAGCCTCCGTCAGCACGCGTTGAAGTCCCGAAAGTGATATTATAACCGCGTTCGGCCATGTGAGTTAATGCCCTGAAGACCGGTTGTGCTGTATCAACGTTCAATATGCCGACTGTAGGATTATTTATTCCGAGAGACTTTGCGACCGCGATTCCGTAAATTGCATTGCGTAACATTGCTTCGCCTCTGACCGTTGAAGATGTCCCAGTTGTTGACGCAAGAATCATCGGACGGCCCCTGCCTGGCGTGAAGACTCTTCCAATTGTAGTAACACCTAACGGAAACGGGAAATGCATAGCAACAGCACCGGGGACAACGCCATTTTTTACGCACTCTTCTAATTTTGCGGGAATCTCTGACTCCTCACACTCAATATATTCTAAATCCTCATAGCCTTTAACTTTCGGGCCGATTAAGACGGGGATAACATTGCTAGAGTTCTGAAGCGCGAGTCTTGCACCCTTTGCGATTTCCTCTGCTCCGTGCTCACTGCCTGAAGCCATGAGTCCGACTTTAATTTTTTTTCCGCCGGTTTTAGCAGTCTCTATAATTTCGGATAAAGCCTCACCGACTAATTTTTTTATTGCGTCTGACATGGCATTAACTCAACTTTCCGGCGATCTCGCTTAAAGCCTCAAGGATAACTGCTTTGATGTCGTCTTTGCTGATAGTTGCTGCGCTTTCAACTGGTGAAGGAGCTTCAATCAGGAATGACGCACCGTCGGCCAAGTTTGTTAATCTCGCGAGGAATAAGCTGCCTTTACCGATAATCATTGCGCGTTTGATCTTGCCTTCTTTGATTAATTCACATGCCGGCCCGATAAATGGAACTCCTGCGGGGATATGTCCTTGTGTGTGTGCATAACCGATTGTACCGTGCTGCTTGATGAAATTCATCATGTCTGGTTTCTCGATGGCCTTCTTCATTACGGCAAGAGCAGCGATCATCTTTATATTTGCAAGAGGAACGTTACCGGCTCCGGCTGGTTCTGTGATTTCGTGATTCTGCAATTCCGGCGCATATCTGTCAACGTCCGCAAAAGTCAACCCTGCAGCTGTAAGAGGCTCAAACGTCAAAGCACTTGTTACGGCCTGAGGTGCTCCACCTGCTGCGACTGTGTGTTTTCCGAGAACATCAAGACGCATTACAGGGTTTGTGCCGTCATCAGGAACTATTAAGACCGCGAAACTTCCGACGCAATCTTCAAGAGCTAATAAATTTTTCTTGACGTGATCTCGTGAGTTCATGTAATGTTTTGGAATTGAACCGCCTGCAACGACAGCAATATTTTTTCTTGCACCTGAAGCAACTTGTGCAGCAGCGTTAATCATCGCATTGACGGGACCAGCGCAGAAACCTCGAACATCACAGCCCGACGCATTCACGCACCCGGCAACTTCTGCAATAGCCTTCGCAAAATTTCCGCCCGCACGTTGTCCGACATCGCCAGCTCCTTCTTCTGAACACTCAATGACGAAATCTAAATCTTTCGGGTCTAACCCGCTATTCTTGAGCAAATGCAATAATGCAAGCACGCCGGAAGCCTTACCCGCTAAATTTTCCATTAATACATGAGCAGTCAAGCAATGATCTGTAGGATGTCCCATTCTGATGCAGCCGACGACTTTATTATCATGATAGAGAGGGAGTGCGCCGCGTTCTGCAACTTCTTTCTCAATGTCAGCGAGCTCCTGCATATTTTTAGGACGTACGACTCTTTTCACGATTGATTCAGTAATGACGGGATCTTGTGCTAATTTTTGACTGACTGACTCTGCAAAACTTTTTTCAAGCCACACAAGCTCGAACTCATCACACGCAGAAATAAGCCCTAAGAACTCATCTTCAGGCATAATTTCGCCAAATTTTCCGTAGCGTTTTGCTTTATCGTCGGGCAATAAATTAGCTGTCCAAGGTGTTGGCATTGCCTCGAACTCTTCATAAGAGATTCCGCCGATATAAGTCTGATTCGGTGCATAGTGGAGCGCATGATCGTAGCTCTGCAAAAATTTGGGGAGTGCGTCAAGATATTCCTGCTCTTTACCGCTCTGGTATGCTTCCCAAGGTGTTCCGCCGTAGTGGCTGCCAGTTTCGGGCGCGTGGTTGAGACAATATGAATAACTCTTAATTCCTACTTTAGACATAATATTTTCTCTCCGTTTATAAAAAATGCCCGGAGATTGTGATATTCCCCGGGCTGTTATATTTATGAATGCTTATTCAATAACGTTTTGGCTGTACTGTTCGCGCATTCCTTTAACTGCTTCGGTTAATGCGTCGGGATCGAGTACCATTTCCATCATGCTGATCTGTTCTTCCCAAGCCGCGGGGTCGCATTCAGCTCTAATTACAGGGTCAAATACGTGATATACGGGGAGTCCCAACGAGACTCCGGCGAGTGGTCCTGCATAAGTCGGATCGCCTGCTGTAACTGTCTCGGCGTAAATTTCTGCTCCTTCTGCGTCAGAGCTGCCAAGAATTACTACACAGTCAGTACCATACTTTTCTCCAGCGTCTTTAACTCTCTGCTGGTTCTGCAAGTCCATCGCACCTGCGGCTGTTCAGACAAAACACTCGGTCGCCGAGAAAATAATCTCTGCGCCGCTATCCTTCAAACATGCTTCCATTGCAGGACCGGGCACGCCATCACGTTCACCGAGAAGCAACAATTTTTTTCCTGCAAGTTTACCCATGTTTGACACCTTCCCTTCTTTAGATTTTAAAATTTGTTAATGTCTAAGCTGTTAATTCAATTCCATAAAATTAAGTCAATGCAAATTACCTTATGCGCAAAGCTCGTCAACTTTTGCCGTTATTTCCTCGATTGTAGTTCCGTCGCCGCTGATTCTTGCGACCTCCTGACCGTCTTTAAAGAATAAAAACGTAGGCTGGGCCATTACTGCAGGACGCACCATCATTGAGACTCGGCGGTTCTTTGATGTATCGACCGAACAGAATTTGAATTTACCTTCATATTTAGGATTATCTGCGAGTTCGTGATACTTCGGCATTAACGCCATACAAGGCCCGCACTTTGGCCCCCAGAAGTCGAGTACTGCAGGGAGAGGGCTATTTTTAAATTCGGCCTCAAAGTTTTCTTTTGTGATCTCAGTTATTGCCATTTTTGTTATTTCACCTCCTGTTTATTTCATGACTAATTATTTTCTTACAAGCAAAGTGATTTAGTCAATACGTAATTATTTCGTTTTCGCGATAATTATTTGCGTTATATGAATCAAAACAATAAATGCAACGTCAAAGGCAAAACATTTTTTGAACCGGTGCCAGCTCGTTGGCCGCAGCAAATGCTAATATTTCCGTAACAGCGCAATGGAGATATTGACCCCTTACAATTCGTTCTGCCCACCCACCCACCCAAATTAATGGGCGGCGCCTTCATAGAAAAGTTTTTCGCTCACAAAAAAAATTCCCCGCAACAATAAAAGCTGCGAGGATATCAACAAATAAATTTTTATGCCCTGCGTCTGATAAATAACGCTCCTAAGACAAGACTTGACACAACAAACGATAATCCCGAATTGCAGCCGCCTCCGCCTGAACCGCCGTAACTAGTTAATTTGCTGCTAGCTGCCTCAAGGGTTAAGAAGTCATAAATTTCCCAGTTCTCGCCGTCCTCTGAAATTTCGACAATAAATGAATACTTTGCCGCCGGTGTCACATCAGGTATAGTGCTTATTGTTACGTCAAATTTATTTGTCTTGGCCGTCTCTGAGTCTTTCGGATTCATTGTTATATTAAAATCTTGACTCGTTACATTTACCGGCAAAACGTAAATATCATTGCTTGAGGACTCTGCACTGTTGATGAGTTCAGAGACACTGTTTATCCGCCAGTATATCGCAGTATCACTTGAAAGCGTGTAATTTTCCGTTATTACTGTATCGCAATAATAAATTACATCTTCCGATTTTGTGTCTGCGCCGCTGGTGTAGACTTCAAGTGCAGGATCAGAGTCCCCCTCAAGAATATCACGCGATAAAATATCATTAAGCCAGAACATAGTATACGAACAAAATGTATTTGTCTCGCCGACTCTCCTCATTTCATCAGCAAAAGCATCATCAATTACAACGCTGAATTTATATTTTTCATACGGAAATAAAGTAAATGAATGTCCGAACACTGCAGAAGGGATTATCTGTTCATTCTTCCAAATTTCCGGATCAACGTATGCAGCTTTAATTTCAACATCCGGCAATGTATAACTAGAATTATTACTGATAACAACATCAAGCGAAACAGGGCCGTCGGTGTCAGCTATTTTCGCATTGTAAAAATCTTTCCAGCTTTCATAGCCGCTGTAGGTAATATCAGGAAAATTGAAATCGTTATTGCTTGCTGCGATTCTTACTGCGTCTTTTGCTGCTCTCGTAGTCATTGCGCTTTCTATGCCCTCAACAGAAAACTCAAAGTAGCCCTCATTATTTCCGCCTGAGTCCGTTGTTAAGTCCCGTTTCTCGTGAACTTCATTAATAGCATTATCAGGGTCAATAACTGCGTAGAATTGATAATGTTCGCCGACATTGTTTATGGGAATATTTGAAGGTGTGAAATTAAAACTTGCCCACGCCTTATTATTTCCCGTGTCAGACCAGCCAGTCATATTTACAACTGCTGATGCTATAAAAATTTTGTCTGCGAGTGCTGACTCTGTCCTGTCCTTGACCCAGTATAAATCAACTTTCACATTATCAGCAGGCTTGAAGCTCGCATTGTATAAGGGTACGTCAATTCTATATCTTGCGTTTTGCAGGAGTCTATTTGTCGTGAACATGTTGAAGTCAAGCGCATAAATTCTCACTCCGCGCATTTCCATAGCAATTTCACGCGCTGTATTGGCTCCAAATTCGGGAATAAGGAGAGAAGCATTTTTCAGCACAAATTTATTAGGCAGCACGAACGATGGATCAGGAAAATTTTTATATAAGCTGCTAGAATTGAACAAGTCGGCATATTCATTAAATTGATTCACGGCAAATCCGCAGGTTAAAGCCCCGTTATCAGCAATGAACGCTTGAGCCTGTACTCTGTAATTATTGAGAAGCCGCGCACCGTCAGCATTTGTAAAATTAATCGTAAATTTTTCTTGACTGCTCGTTCTCTTTGTGAAGGTCGGTCCGGTTGAAGCCTTTGGAACTTTCGCTATGTTCGTGTTAAACAGGCTGTCAACGAGTGAAGCAACTTGCGATAAATAACCGGTTGTTACTTTTGTTGATGATGTCTCTTCGTGTTCGCTTGTATTAACTTTTGTGAATCCCATAGTCATTGGTATTCCGAACTGAACGCCGACGATTTCGCTTAAATCCGCCTGTCTTGAATTATAATTCTCGATGTTAGCTATAGCAGCAGGATATGAGAATAAATTTCCGTTCTCATGAGTCGGCTGATAGGCGATATTATTCGAGAAATGATCCGTATTTGTATCATCGTACATGCTGAATGTTACGAAATCCTGCTTTGCTAAATATTTTAAATCCTCGCTTGCTGTTCCGAAATAAGCACCCGGCTTCAAAATAGGATAACGCCATGTATATTGATTCGCGTGAACATATGCAATTACGTCAAATCTATCGGAAAAAGTTGATTGGAATACTTCTTTATCTTCAATTTCGTTATCATAGCCCTGAGTTACATTTTCTACTTTGTCAGTGAGTTTATTGAGGAAATTTAAAGCCGTTCCCGCTGTGCCGTCGATGGCCTTAATATAAGAAGCAGTACCCGGAATCATTCCTGCAATAGTCTTAACAGTTCCATAAAGATTAGTAACAGTTTTCAGGCCGCCCACTACATTGCGTGTCATGTCGCTGTCTATTGCAAAAATAGTTTCTACAGTGCTGCTCATATTGAATTTAGTATTTTTTTTGTCGGATGTATTGCTGCTTGTTGCGTATTCGACTTTGCTGCCATTTGTGTACGAGAAATTTACGGGTTCAGCTGTTATAGATTTTCCGTCGGCTGATATTGTGTCAACGTGATAGGGGATTCCTTGAAGAACTGTAGTATAGCTTCTATCATTCTCAGTTATTATGCGTTCAGGTCTGCCGAGTTCGAGTCCCTCATTTGTAAAATCTGCCGCAATTAGTGCCGAATTTCCGCCGGCGTCAAAAGTATATGCATTCTCTAAAGTTGAGCCGTTACTCTTGAAGATTATAATTTTTCCGTCATAAGTACGAACCGCGAGATCATCACATTCTTTCATTGAACCGATTCGACCCAAGAAAGACCCCGCTGCAATTGCTAATTCATGATCTACTAGCGCGTAAATATAATCATTTTGTGTAATCGGTGAAAGCATATAATTTTGAACGTTATAGCTGTATTTGCGTGCCTCATATTCGCGGGCCATATCTGAGCCAGAAGTCTCGAAAGTCATATTTACTATAAAGTCGCCGCGTAAAATATAGCTGAAATTTCCTGTATTCGTCTTCAAGAGCATAACACAGGGACGTGCTTTATACACTAAATTTGCTTTCCATTCAAATAAAGTTTCAAATTTTTTATTGAGATATATATTTGTTGCGATACCTCTGTCAGTTTGTTCCCATTCAAAGGCGGTAAAAGCTATCTCGTCTGTTCCGTCTCCGTCAATATCAAGTGCTGCAGCCTTCAAGCCTCCCCATAGACCTGACGTACTTTGTTCATAACCGAAAGAATTACTAGTAGCTACCGGATGTCTATATGAGAAAGCAAAATTATGCTCAAATACGGAAGTATCAAAATCTCCCTTATTATTATTCCATTTATATTTTACAGCTTTGAGAGTAGGAATAGAAGATTGCGGCGAAGGATCTACCTGAAAGAGTGCTATAAATTCAGTCTCGCCGTCTCCGTCAAAATCTCCTGTTACAATATCTCCTCCGATCATTGTGGTTGAACCGTTAAAGCAGTCATTAAATGCAGCATTATCACTGTATGAATTAATTCTGCCTAAGTCCTTCATTGTCCTTATAACAAAATTATTATTCTCGTATGTTATCTGATAGACAAATAAATTAATCCCCCATCTATCAGCGGTCATTACTGCAATTTCGTTATTGTAGCCGTCATGATTGAAATCTCCTGTTACAGTTTTTATTGCGATATAGGGTGAAGCGGTTGTGCTGTCGAGATTATTAACTTTGTTCCAATCGCCGTTAGAGACGCTTTTAATTCCATGCAGGGCCGCAGCAGTAAAGCCGTCTTTTGTCTGAGTCAAATTATCGAGTTTCTTATACTGGACATCGCCGGACTCATTAGCAAATAACGCCCAGAAATCAAATTTTGCAGTAACTTTTTTATCGCTGAATTTCACAGGTTTAGCTATATTATCGTTAGTAACTTCCATTGTTGAAGTAATTATAATTTCACCGTCAAAGCCTTCAACGAATATTCCCGTTTTGATGTCCTTAACGTAGCCTGAATTATTGCCGCTGTAACGCCATGCACCAAAGCGGGACTGTGAGATTTTACCGTCAGAGTCATTATTTACTGCTGTGAAATATAAATCATAGAACCAGTTAGAATTTGACTCTGTCATATTTCTTGATGAGGCGATTATAATTTTATTATTGTTAAAAGTTGTTCGAGCTAATGCTGTGAGGAGTCCGCCTTCAAAATTTGTAAAGTTTGTCGAATAGTCTTTTATTTTTCCCAGCGATAAATCATTGTTACTGCTGCCTATGTTGTATCGTAAATTAAGCTGTCCATTATCAAGCAGGCGCATTAATGAAGACTTCTCAATTTCGAGATGTGTATCTCCTGCTGATACATTGCCGAGTCCCCGTGCGTAGCTTAAAATGTCAGAAATCGTGCTTATTGCTCTGCCCTTAACGTTGACTGCCTGCGCCTGACAACCGAGAATAAGCACAGCAATTAATGATAAACATAAAATTTTGTACTTCATCAATTAATAACCTCCTTAATTTGTAATATATTTGACATAATAACATGAACAATAGAGATTTTACAATTATATTTTCAGCTGCAGTTTATTACGAGATTTTTTGTGTTATGGTGCAAATATTTTTTTATCGCAAATTATAGTCAGCACACTATAATAGCAGTAAAAACTTTTGAATGTTTGCGCAAGAAATTATTTCATACGTGATATGCTATGACCAACAAAAGCACTCATTAACGCGCAAACGGCCCCGGCTGGAAAGTTGTAGCTTCACTATAACAGCAGTAAAAACTTTTGCATGTTCGCGCAAAAAATTATTTCGTGATATGC
This sequence comes from Synergistaceae bacterium, assembly GCA_017443945.1. Classification (NCBI taxonomy): domain Bacteria; kingdom Thermotogati; phylum Synergistota; class Synergistia; order Synergistales; family Synergistaceae; species Synergistaceae bacterium. The sequence goes on along the minus strand of JAFSXS010000050.1, from coordinate 19,610 downwards.
TATGATTAACGGGAGCAGCTATTAACACACAACCGGCCCCGTGCTGGAAAGTTGTAGCTTCACTATAACAGCAGTAAAAACTTTTGAATATTCGCGCAAGAAATTATTTCATACGTGATTATGCTATGAGCAACGGGAGCAGCTATTAACGCGCAAACGGCCCTGACTGGAAAGTTGTAGCTTTTAAGGTGTTTTCACTATAATAGCAGTAAAAACTTTTGAATGTTCGCGCAAAAAATTATTTCACACGCGATTATGCCATGATCAACGGGAATTAACACACAACCGGCCCCGGCTGGAAAGTTGTATATATTTGACTCATTAATGCTATAATATTTGCAAGATTCCAATATACAAATTAAATGCGTGAGAGAAAGTTTTTTACAACTACATTTGCAACTACAAGAACATTAAATTTTTTCAGTCATCACAAATTATCACGAGACATAGAAAATTTTTAGAGTGCAAATTTTTTCACATCAACAGCATAAAATTATTTGAGTGTGAATAACTAAAATATAACGTACATTTTCCATAATAAATTTTGTTATAGCTTTATGAAGGCGGTTACAATAAAATTTTTCACAAGCTGATAAATTCAATATTCCATGTTCTATAAAGCATCTTACTTTTTGCGAAGGGGATTCTAATTGTTTCGCGTGTGCATTGTTACTCGCGGATAAATTCAGAGTCAAGGAAAATTTTCACGTGCTTTTTGCGTGAACGAGCTAAAATTTTATAGGATGTGAAATTCAATAATGAGACTTGAAATAGGAGCATTCCACGTCAAGGATATTAAATTCGGCGGCAAAACTTTTTACGAGGCCGGAGTCTTGACGCTAAATAAAGACGAGCTTTTAAACGTTGTGAAAGAGGACGAGCACATCACTACGGCAGATCTCAAAATCGTACACCCCGGCGACAATGTTATATTATGCCCGGTCAAAGAAGCTGTCGAAATGCGCTGCAAAGTTTCGGGCGGACATGGAATTTTTCCCGGTGTCCTGTCAGAAATGGAAGTAGCAGGCTCAGGCAGAACACATTGTTTGCAGGACTGCTCATTAATAGTAGTCGGTGAACACGCGGGCGGTTTCCAAGACGGAGTTATCGCGATGGGCGGAAAATATCAGCATCATACAATTTTTGGAGATATGCCGAATCTAGTATTAGTTGCTGATACTGACGAAGATTTTGAGAGACACGAACAGCAGAAGAAAAATCATGCTCTCCGCTGGGCTGGAATGAGACTCGCTGAATATATCGGACAGTGCGTAAAAGATTTAGAGCCCGAAAATATCGAAGTCTATGACCTGCCTTCAATCCCTGAAAGAAGCGAAGAAGTAAAGAAACTTCCCGGTGTTCTCTATGTTTTACAGCCGCAGAGTCAAATGGAGACAATGGGCTACAATACGTTAATATATGGCTGGGACGCAAATCACATTTTGCCGACCTTTATGCACCCGAATGAATTATTAGACGGCTGCATGGTGTCAGGTTCATTTATGCCGACATCATCAAAAATTTCTACGTATGAATTTGCAGTCAATCCAATGATCAAGAAATTATATGAGCAGCACGGAAAAACAATTAATTTCTTGGGCGTTCTTATGTCAACCCTTAATGTAAAAATGGACGAGAAAGTCCGCTGCGTAAAAATGGCCGGACAGATCGCAACAAGTTTAGGCGCAGTAGCAGCAGTTGTCGTTGAAGAAGGCTACGGAAATCCCGACGTTGATTATACTGCCATGATGGTAGAGCTTGAGAGACTCGGAATTAAGACGGTCGGACTCTCTGACGAATGCACCGGACGCGACGGAGCTTCACAACCGTTAGTGTCAATGAATCCTGCAACAAATGCGCTTGTAACAACCGGCAACGTTTCGCAAATGTACGAATTTCCCGCAGGTATGGAAGTAATCGGCGAGCTTGAAGCACTTGCACGCGACGGAAATTCAGGCGGCTGGGAAGGCTGCATTAAACCGGACGGATCGTTTGTAATGGAAAATAACGGCATGTTCTGTGCAAACCACATCAGCGGCTATTCCCGCAGAACGTGTGCAGATTTCTAATTAAAAAGGGGTGAGATTAAGAATGAAAGCTATTCACTATATAAATCAGTTTTTCGGCCAAATCGGCGGAGAAGATAAAGCAGACCAGACTCCGATTTTTCATGATGGTTTAATCGGCTGCTCTATGATGCTTAATGCGATGGTCAAGCCGGAAATCGAAGTTACGAACACAATCGTTTGCGGCGACAACTATATAACGAATCACACGGAAGAAGCCCTCAAAGAAATTTTTGCGTTCTTGGACACTAAAGAGTTCGGGATATTTTTTGCTGGGCCTGCGTTCATGGCCGGACGTTACGGCGTGGGTTGCGGTATTGTCTGCAAGGCCGTTAAAGAGCGTTATAATGTGCCTGTAATTAGTTCAATGAACGAAGAGAATCCCGGCGTTGAAGAGTATAAATCAGTCGCATACATTTTCAAGGGCGGACGCAAAGCAACTTTCATGAAGCAGGATATTACGCCTATGGCAGCATTTGCTAAGAAAATTGCAAAGGGTGAGGAATTATTACCGGCAGCTCAAGAAGGTTATTTCCCGCGTGGTGTTCGTTCAGAGATTCCCGAGCCAAACGGAGTAATGGCAGCTGATAGAGTTATTGATATGCTCCTGAAGAAAATTAACGGCGAACCCTTCCAGACAGAATTAATTATTCCTGCAATGGAAAAAATTCCGCCTGCAGAACCCGTTAAAGATCTCAGCAAAGCAACAATCGCTCTTGTATCATCAAGCGGAGTCGTTCCCGTTGACAACCCCGACAGAATCCAGAGTGCAAGCGCGCAGAAATGGGGCAAATATGACATCTCCAAACTTGATAATTTACCTGAAGGAGTCTTCAAGACCATTCACGCAGGATTTGACCCCGCAGCAATGTGCGCCGTACCTGATAGAGGCGTGCCCGTTGATGCAATGCGTTATTTCGAGAAGCAGGGCAAAATCGGAAAACTTTATGATTATTTCTATGTAACAGTAGGAACAGGAACAACACAGGCATTTGCGGCCAAGTTCGGAAAGGAAATCGCGCAGGAACTTCACGCAGCAAATGTTGACGCAGTAATATTAACTTCAACCTGAGGCACCTGTACGCGTTGCGGTGCAACGATGGCAAAAGAAATCGAGCGCAGTGGGATTCCTGTTACAGTTATGTGCAACTTAATCGATGTTGCAAAAACTGTCGGAGCTAATAGAATGGTACAAACCGTTTCAGTTCCTTATCCTTTGGGAGATCCTGAACTCAGCAAGGAAGCAGAGTGGCAGTTACGCACAAGCCGTGTAGGAGCAGCACTCGACGCACTTGCTACAAAAGTAGAAGAGCCGACAGTATTTCCGTCAAAGTTTTAAGCGATAATCATGGCCGGGGGCGAGTCAAAACCTCCGGCTTTATTTTGTATACACGCAAAGGAGCTGAAATTTTTAATGTCTGATAACGCAAATAAAAAAAGTAATTCCGTCTATATAATTTCTATCGTAATCACATTCGCAATAGTAGCATGGGGATTATTCCTCCCTGAGAACTTCGGAAATTTCGCTAATTCACTTTTCGGAGGCTTAACAAAATATTTCGGCTGGGGCTATTTATTGACGATGAACAGTTTTGTATTATTCTGCATATGTATGGCCTTCAGCAGATTTAAACACGTGAGACTCGGCAAACCTGAAGACAGACCGGAACACAGTAATATATCATGGTTTGCAATGTTATTTTCTGCGGGAATGGGAGTCGGACTCGTTTTTTATGGAGCTGGCGAACCTTTAATACATTTTGGGAACACACCTTTTGGAGCAGAACCCGGCAGCATTCAGGCAGCAAGAGACGCGATGCAGATTTCATTTTTTCACTGGGGGTTACATCCTTGGGCAGGTTATGCAGTTATAGCTATGCCGATGGCTTATTATCAATTCAGGCGTAATTCTCCAGGTTTAATAAGTTCCTTATTTATTCCGTTAGTGGGTCAGAAGGCTGTTGACGGCTTTTTTGGGAAATTTGTAGACGTTCTTGCAATTTTCGCGACACTTGCCGGGATTACTACATCATTAGGGCTTGGGACTCTGCAATTAAATAGCGGCTTGAATGAAATTATGCACATTGACAAAACTACGATGATTCAAGTTGTGATTATAATTATTCTCGCAGTCTTATATACAGGTTCGGCGGTGCTTGGAATCGACAAGGGCATAAAATTTGTAGCAAATCTGAATTTATTTATATGTCTTCTTTTAATGATGGGATTATTCGTATTAGGGCCTTCACTTCCCATCGTTGAATCTTTAATGACAGGGATCGGCGATTTCACAAGCGGACTCGTCAAAGAAAGTTTCATGATGGCACCTTACGGAGGCAAGTACGCAGACCATCTTAAAAATTGGACGCTTTATTATTGGGCGTGGTGGATTGCGTGGGCACCATTTGTCGGCTCATTTGTTGCGAGAATTTCAAGAGGCCGTACGATTGCGGAATTTGTTGCGGGAGTTCTTATTGTTCCTGCGTTAGGGAGCTTCACGTGGTTTGCAATTTTCGGAACGTCAGCACTTCATTTACAGTTAGTGAAGGGAATCGACATTGCAGCACAGGTTACAAAGGATATTTCAGTTGGAGTCTTCGCGTTATATAAATATTATCCGTTGGGCTTTATTATGTCAGTTATAATGCTAGTGTTGATAACTACATTTTTTGTAACGAGTGCTAATTCAGCTACATTTGTTCTCTCGATGTACTCGAATCACGGCGATTTGAATCCGTCGAAATCAAAAATGGGAGTCTGGGGCGTATTAATGGCCGCTTTAGCGATAGTTTTATTAATGACGGGAGGACTACAGAATTTGCAGACAATTTCATTAACGGCAGCACCTCCTTTTGCTATTATCATGGTGTGTGCGTGCATATCGTTATGGAAATCTCTCAACAAGGACGAGCACGAGGGTAAATTATGATTTAATCTTTTATCTTCTCTCCCCCCTTTGGGGTTGGAAAGGGGGGCGGGGGGGATTGGGTGGGGGTTAGCGGGAAGGCATTTTGTGATTTACGCGCTGAATAAACATGATATGATAATCAAAAATTTTTAGGGGGAGTGTTTCAAAGTGTCCGATAATGGGCAGAGAGAGAAATTAAAAGCTATTCCGTCAATGGATATAATATTAAATTCTGAATGGGTCAAAAAATGGCTGGATTCTCTCGGCAGAATCAGAGTCAAGCGCATAATCAATCAGGAATTATCACTAATTAGACAAAAAATTTTGCACGATGAAGAATTTATTTTCTCGTTTGACTCATTTAAGGACTCTTGCGTAAATTCGTTTGCCTCTGCACTGACTCCCAGTTTAAAGCGCGTAATCAATGCTGCAGGCGTAATAATTCATACAAATTTAGGCCGTTCATTAATTGCACATGAAGCAGTAAAATCTATGTCCGAAATCGCGTCAAGTTATTCAAATTTAGAATATGACCTGAAACAAGGTGCACGGGGTCAGAGAAATTCTCACGTTGAAGAGCTTTTATGCGCATTGACCGGAGCAGAGTCGGCACTCGTCGTAAATAATAATGCCGGGGCTGTCCTTCTTGCATTGAGCGCACTAGCAAAAAATTTTGATGTCATAGTCTCACGCGGAGAACTCGTCGAAATAGGCGGCTCATTTAGAATCCCTGATATTATGCAGTTAAGCGGCGCAAATTTAATCGAGACAGGAACAACAAATCGCACTCATTTATTTGACTACGAACGCGCAATCACTGACAACACAAAAATGTTATTGAAGGTTCACCCGTCAAATTTCAGGATAGAGGGATTTACTACAGCTCCCGAACGCAAAGAACTCGCAAAACTTGCACACGAGAAAAATTTAATCTTCATGGAAGATGCCGGAAGCGGGTTAATGCTTGATTCTGAAATAATAAATCTTCCTGCCAACAGCGGCGAAATAAGCATTAAATCATGTCTCGAACAGGGCGCAGATCTCGTAACATTTTCAGGCGATAAAATTTTAGGCGGACCACAAATCGGCGGCATTGTCGGAAAAAAGAATCTCGTTGACAAGCTCAAGAAATATCCTTTAGCGCGCGCATTAAGAGTCGATAAAGTTACGTTAGCAGGCTTTGAGTCAACTATGAGGCTTTATTCACGCGGATTATATGATGAGATTCCTACGTTGAAAATGTTGCGTTTGACTCCTGAATTTATGCGTGCAAGGGCTGACTCTCTCGCTGAAAGATTAGCGCAAAAAATTTCTGCAAATGTAAGAGTCATAGAAATCGAAGACGCTGCGGGCGGTGGGTCATGTCCTGAAATAAAATTATCCGGCTATGGAGTCGCAGTAAAGCATAAAAATTTTTCAGCCGGTTATATTCAAAAATTGCTGCGTGGTCTTGAAGTGCCGATTTTGTGCGGTGCCCGTGATGATGAGCTTGTCTTACACGTCAGAACATTGCAGGAAGGCGACGAGGAAATAATTATTAACTCGCTTGAAGGTGTATTAAATGTCTGAAATCTCACTTGTAATCGGTACAGCAGGCCACATAGATCACGGCAAGACAGCATTAATTAACGCACTGACCGGAATAAATTGCGATAGATTAATCGAGGAAAAGCGCCGGGGAATCACAATAGAATTAGGCTTTGCACCGTTGAAGCTCGATGACGGGCGAGTCATAAGCGTTATAGACGTTCCAGGCCATGAAAAATTTATACGTCAAATGGTGGCTGGTGCGTCGGGAATTGATGCGGCTCTGCTCGTTGTTGCTGCTGATGAAAGTATTATGCCTCAGACCCGCGAGCATTTAGCAATCATGGAGTTACTTGGCGTTCATGATGGTTTGATAGCTGTTACGAAAATTGACAGGATTCAAGACGAGCCCGGAATGTTAGATTTAGTTCTTGATGATGTTCGGGAATTTGTGCGCGGGACATTTTTAGAGAATAAAGCAATAGTACCAGTTTCGAGCATAACGGGTGAAAATCTTGACTCATTGCGTGAAGAAATAAAATCGTTAATTAACCGCGTAAAACCTAGACCACGAACAGGAGCTTTTTTCCTGCCGGTTGATAGAGCATTTGTCATATCAGGTTTCGGAACTGTTATAACTGGGACTGCTTATCACGGAACAGCAAAGCCCGGCGATAAAATCGAAGTCTTACCTTCCGGATGTGAAGGCCGAGTCAGAACTCTTCAAGTTCACGGACAAAATGTTAATGAAGCCTTTGCAGGTCAACGGGTCGCAGCTAACTTGGCCGGGATTGACATAGACGAAATTACGCGCGGAGATGTCGTCTGTCAAAAAAGTATATTCAAGCCGACTAAATGTTTTGAAGCGGTCTTAAAAATTTTAGACTCAGTGAAGGAGCCTTTAAAGCATTGGCAGCGAGTTCATATTTGTACGGGAACTTCTGAAGTGTTAGCGCGAGTCTCTTTATTGAACGCAAAGCAGATAGAACCGGGAGACTCTCAGCCCGCGCAGTTAGTTCTTGAAGAGCCTATTGTCTGTACGTTCGCACAAAGATTTATAATGCGCTTTTACAGCCCGTTAATAACGATAGGAGGCGGAGAAATAATTTATCCGTACTCTTACAAGCCCAGAGGAGCAGCACCCAGAGCAAAAATTTTGAATCGCATAAATAATTTAATCGCGGCCAAGAATGACCAAGCAAAAAGGTTAGAATACTTGATTAACGAGTCCGGCAGCATTGATAAAATTAGTGCAGTGCAAATGATTCAAGACATACCCGCAAATCTTGAGAAAATCGCGAAAAATTTAATTGATTCAGGAAAAATTATCGAGCTTGACAATAATTATTTATCGCCGAAATATTGCAGTGAATTACTAGACTCGTTAATAAATTCTGTGAAGGACTATCATAAACATTTTTCTTCTGAGTCTGGTATGCCGTTAGAGAGCGCAAATTTTTCACGGGCGTTAATAAATCTTGCTGTCGAGAAAAAATTAATCGTTCTTGACAATAATAAATTGCGTACTCCTGATTTTGTGCCGGAAAATGATGAGGCTTTCACTCGCAATAAAGAATTAATCACTAAAATTTGCATGACTCATAAATGGCAGTTAATCACTATTGACGAACTCAAGCGCGAAATAAATTTACCTGACAAGACTTTCACGAAATTAATTCAGGCAATGAGAAATAAAGGCGAGCTTGCGTTGATTCCTGAAGGTTATGTATTGATTGCTGATTTAGAGAAGGAGTTACGCGGGATTATAAAAACTTTTGGCGAAAAATTTACGTTAGCACAAGTAAGAGACGCAACCGGAAGCACAAGAAAATTTATTTTGCCCATTCTTGAATATTTTGACTCTAAGGGCTTTACTCGCAGGGCAGGTGATTATCGTGTCGTGCTGTTATGATAATAGCCAGCTCGGAAAAAAGCGACTCACTGAATTATCGCATTCAAGCGGGTGAGCAGCGAAAATAGGTCCGGCGGATCTACAAAAAGTTTTGTCAGGAATCCCGCAAGTTTACGGCGATAGAGTCTTAGCTTCATGGAACGGCAACGAGGACGCAGCAATTTTCGAAATTGACTCTAACCGGCTCGGCATTCTCACAATAGATTTTATAACGCCCGTAGTAGATGACGCTTTTACATGGGGACAGATAGCGGCTGCAAATTCAATCAGCGACGTTTTTGCGATGGGAGGCCGTCCGATTGTTGCGTTAAATGTCGTCTGCTTCCCGACAAAATATTTAGAGATTGAAGTCTTGAGCAAAATTTTAGAGGGAGGCTTTGACCGCGTTCGTTCGGCGGGGGCTTTCTTGGTTGGAGGTCATAGCGTGCAGGATGATGAACCTAAATACGGACTTGTTGTTTATGGTGAAGTCGAGAAAAATAAATTATGGCGCACAACAGGAGCTAAACCGGGCGACAAATTGATTTTGACAAAGCAATTAGGCACAGGAATAGCAATAACGGCCATAAAAGCTGACATGATCGAGAATGAATTAACGCGCACTCACGCCGAGTCAAGCATGAAGAAATTAAATATGTTGAATCTGCCCGACGACCTGCACAAAAATATTCACGCTGCTACTGATGTTACGGGATTCGGCTTGGCTGGTCATTTAGCTGACATGTTAGGCGAAAATATTGACTGTGATTTATTTGTTGAGAAATTACCGGCTATTCCTGGCGTTAAAGATCTTGCAGATATGGGACTCGTTCCTGAAGGCGCATACAGGAATCAGGCAGCATTTGAAAAATTTATAAATGGTTATGACTGCGCACGCTCGGACTTGGATTTGATATTTGACGCTCAGACATCGGGAGGTTTGTTGCTCGCAGTGAGTGATGACAAAGCAAATGAATTATTGACTCACGTTAAAAATATCGGCTTTGAACACGCACAAATTATCGGAGAGTTTAAGGCCGGTGCAGGGAAAATTAATTTGCAGTAATATGTTATTGCACGACTTCCGGGCGGGGAGGGGGTTCGGGGGAACGGGTTTTAGGGGTGCCCCGAGTGCAGGAAAAAATTTTTTACAAGTACTAAAGTGTAGCTGTTATAGTAATTAGCGTAATATATAAATTATAATGTTAGGCTAATAATTGCGAGGGGGTTTATCGCGCGAATATCGTTCGTTCTTCCCACCCGCCCACCCGGATTCAAGGGGTAGCGCGAACAACGAAAAAATTTATAGCTGATATAAAATTGTAGTTAGAGTCATTTATTTATGACATAGCTAATAAAAATTTTTAGGAAGGAAGTATTAATTAACAAATGGAGAAACACGAACTAGTTATCATCGGAGCAGGCCCCGCAGGTATGAGCGCAGCAATTTACGGAAGACGCGCCGGACTTGATGTATTAGTCCTTGAGAAAGCTGCAACAGGCGGACAAATTAATATTACTGACGAAATAGAAAATTATCCCGGTGTAGCTCATGCAACAGGCCCGGAACTCGGCGACTTACTCAAGAATCACGCGCTAAAGTTTAATACTGAGATTCGCATGGTAGATGACAGCAAAGTCGAATTACGCGGCGACAAAAAAGTTATCATCACTCATAAGAGCGGCCAGGCAAACGAAATCGAAGCAGAAGCAGTTATCGTCGCAACCGGCGCACACTTTAAGAGACTCGGCTGTGAAGGTGAAGCAGAGCATATCGGCCAAGGCGTTAGTTTCTGTGCAGTTTGTGACGGGGCATTCTTTGAAGATTTAGAAGTCGCTGTCGTCGGAGGCGGTAACACAGCAGTTGAAGAAGGCGGCTATCTCACAAAATTTGCGTCAAAAGTTTATATCATTCATAGGCGCGACGAGTTCAGAGCAGACCGGGCAGCAATCGCACAAGCACTCGCAAATCCCAAAATCGAACCCGTTTATAATACCGTCGTCGAAAAAATTGAGGGCGATGGAATGGTCGAGAATCTCGTATTAAAGAATGTCAAAACCGGCGAAATTTCAAATCTTGCAGTCTCCGGAGTCTTTATGTTCGTAGGTCAGGAACCCGACGACGAATGCGTTAGAGGTCTCGTAAAGGCTGAACGAGGCGGATGGATCATCACAAACGATCATATGGAAACATCAGTTGAAGGAATCTTTGCGGCCGGTGATGTCAGAAGCAAATATTTACGTCAAGTCATTACAGCAGCAGCAGACGGAGCAGTCGCAGCTATGGCGGCATCTTCATATATTAATGAGCAGTTGCACTTAAAAGCTACGTTGTTAGAGCCTGAAGAGGTCAAAGCATTTTTCTATTCGAGCATTGACGAATCACAGGTGAAATTGTCTAACGTTGTCGAACAGTCAGCAAAGGCAAAGGGCGTTAAGATTCCTGTTATTGACGGCTACAGAAATGCGCGCATGACTGAAAAATTAGGGCTTTCCGGAAAATTGCCGGCGTTTGCAGTGCTTAAAAGCGGTGTCGTCTCTGATGTATGCGAAATTAAATCAGCTGACGATATAGAAAAGGTTTTAGCGTAAAATTTTTGCGGGGGAGTCGTTCATGATTTCCCCGTTTTTATTATGATTATGGAAAATTTATTATTGTTGTTCACTCGCGATTTGCCGTGCTGGGACGAGGAGACTGTAACACTTGCAGGAGAGAATCCGGACTCGTTGAAAATTTTATGTGAATCAGGCGATTTAGCGCGAATTAATAATATTTACGTGCTTACGGAAAAGGGCATTAATACACGCGAACAGGCCGCAAAAGATTTATATTTGCCTCTCACGCCTTCAGGAGAAATAATAACGAGTGAGTCAAAAGCTCGCGAAATGTTAAATTTGAATCTCATGGCTCAATTAATGGATCGCGCATTTCTCACGGACTGGGGCATTAAAGAAATTACGACGCGCGAAAATTTTCCGATTATGCCGTGTCTTGCTGATGATAAATATTTTAAGTTCGACGGTGAACAAGTAAAAGCTATCTGGCCGGAGTCAAACGAGATAAAAAAATTTCTTGCAGATTTCCCTAATTCAGGAGTCAGCGCGAGAAAATTTCAAGCTCCCGGACAAACGAGTCTTGATGAATGGGCAAAAGCTAATAATTTGTGCTACGGAAATTTATGCGTTGATTTTGTTTTGCGTGCCAGGGCAGATTTCAATCACTACAAGAATTACCCGCAATTAGAATCTGATAAATATAAATTTCTTGACGCTGATAGATTGTTTGTGCAAAAATTTTCGGGCGATTATGAGAGTCTGCTAATATTTATAGGCAAGCTGCATATTTTCATGACGGAACAGCGCAGAATTTTTCTCCCCGGCTGGTTTGACATCGACCACGACGAGAACGAAGACTGGAATCTATTAGCATTTATCACTGACACAGAAAATGAGCTTGAAAATTTGACTCTGACTCTGCGCAAGTTCGGCCATGAATTAATTAATCCCGTGAATCCGTTATTTATTCTAGGTTCGAGCATTGAGAGACTCAAGAATCAGCACGCACAAAAACGCACAATTTATGACTGGTTTCAGGAGGAGACAGTAAGAATCATGCGCCCCGATGCACCCGACGGAGAATAATTCAGAAAACTTTATATCAGAGGGAGAATAAAATTTTATGAAGAGAATAGCTATATTTAATCACAAGGGCGGAGTCTCCAAGACTACAACGACATTTAATTTAGGCTCAGCACTGGCAAAGAAAAATAAAATTGTCCTTCTCGTAGATACCGACGCACAGTGCAATTTGACATTATATGCTATGGGATATGACAATTACGAAAAATTTTGCGAGGAAGAAAATAGAAATAATATCTATGACTGTCTCTTACCTGCTTATAAGTCCCAGCCTCGTTTAATAGAAGCCGCAGATTGTTATCAAGCCGGGAAAAATCTTTATTTGCTGCCCGGTAATTTAGATTTTACAGAAAATGAAGTCCAGCTTGGAATAGCAATGCAGTTATCAAGCAGCGCATTAACTTCAATGCAGAATTTGCCCGGAGCATTAAATTACTTAGTCGAGCAGACCTGCAATAAATACAATATCGATTACGTTTTATTTGACATGAATCCCAGTTTAAGCGCGATTAATAAAGACGTTTTGTTGACATCGGATTATTTTATCGTGCCTACTTCACCTGATTATTTCTCGATTATGGCAATAAGATCTTTATCTCGTGTTTTGCCGTCGTGGGAACGCTGGGCAGTGGAAGCTAGAACAATTTTTAACAACGCAGAATATAAATTATCATCCGTTACTCCTAAATTTTTGGGCTATACTGTCAACGATTTTAATTTAACGCGCGGAAATCCGCAAAAATCGTTTCAGGCATTTATTGACAGAATCGCTGACGAAATAAATAAATCGCTCATTCCTGCATTATCGCAAGCAAATATGTTATTATCACGGGAAAAATATTCTACAGCTTACGAGAATATGCGCGCAAAATTCAAGAATGACAACGTAAATTATAGTAATGAATATTGCCTCGCTCAAATTTCAAATTTTAACAAGTTAATTGCAATATCCAACGAGCAGGGAATACCAGTTTTTGATATTACTCTTAACTCCGCAACTGAAGGCCAGCGAAGGACATTAAATTGGTTCAAGCTGCTTTATAATTCACTAGCTGATAGAATAATTGAATTAACGCAATAAAATGAATATGATCCGCAAAAAAATTTTCGAGCGTAATATAAACATGATTAATGACGGTCTATTAATATGCTCATACATTGAAGACAACGCAAAAAATTTAGATGCCGGCGTGTTGCTGCGGTCGTTGTTCTCGATGATTCTTAGCGCGTTTGATACATATCTTCATGGAATACTAGAGGATAATATAATTTCTAACACTTTTGATATTTCACCGGATTTGACGAACGATTTTGACGTAAATTTATCTGATGTCAAGAAAATATTAAACGAGCCTGATATAAATTCGAGACAGGAAATTTTACGCGCTCACGTGAGAAAACGTCTGGAAAAATACTCATTTCAAGCGCCTAGTACCATAGATTTTGTCATGAATCAGTTTGCAATAAAAAATTTCTGGAGCAAAGCATCACCGATCATAAATATAAAATCTGAAGACTTGAAAAATATGCTCGCTCTTTACGTGAGAAGGCGCAATAAAATATCTCACGAGTCAGACTGGAATCCCGCAATAATGGCCTATGACAATATAAGCATAAAAGATGTTGAAGAGTGCAGGGACTTCATTATAAAACTTGTAGGCATAATAGAGCAGCTGACATGAAGAATAATCCGGCGTTTAATTTAGCTTATGAAGAATATTTATTCACTCTTGGCCGTGAGTGCTTTTTTCTGTGGCAGAATGAACCCGCAGTAATTCTCGGCAGATTCACTAATATTGACGAGGTAAATATAAATTTTGTGCGCGAGAATAATATTAAAATCGTTCGGCGAAATTCCGGCGGAGGCGCAGTCTATCACGATTTAGGAAATATAAATTACAGCTTTATCCTGCATGACAAGAAAAATTATTCTCTCAAGTTCTTTGCTGGCGTGATAATAAATGCGCTTTCTAAAATCGGCGTTAATGGCGTGCTGACATTTAATCATAATGATTTACTCGTGAATGATTATAAATTTTCGGGAATGGCACAATATCGCAGGAATAATATTTTACTTCATCACGGGACATTATTATTTGACTCGGACTTGAGCATTATACAAAAAGTTTTAAGGCGTTCGGGGAAAGTTGCGAATCTGAAAAATTTTTTGACCCGCGATATAAATATTCAGGAATTTATGACACTTTTGCGCGAAAATATAAATTTCCCGTGCGGACTCCCTGAGATTAATTATAGTCCAGTGAAAAAATTAATGCTCGATAAATATTTAAATCCTGACTGGAATAATAAAATTTAACTTGTGCGCCGTAATGTTGATAAAATTATATAAAAGGAGAATATAATCATGATAGAATTCAAGAATAATTTGTTATACACGAAAAATAACGAATGGACAGAAAAAATAAATGATATTGTCCGAGTCGGAATTGATGACTACTCGCAAAAATCTTTAGGCGACATTGTTTACGTTGAAATTTGTCCGGTCAACACGCGTTTAAAAGCTGGGGACTCGTTTGGCTCAATCGAAGCTACTAAATCAGTGAGTGAAATAATTTCTCCTGTGTCGGGCGTTGTCGTGAAAGTTAATGACGCAATTAAAGAATCTCCCGCAATTGTCAATATTGACCCGTTCGGCGATGGCTGGCTGATAGAAATTAAACCCGATGATATTTCAGAACTTGATAATTTAATGAACGTCGGCGAGTACAAAAAATTTTTATCATGACTCAAAATCGAATACAGCAAATTAACGCACTCAAACGCGAAATTTACGGCGAATACGGATTTTATTATTATGTCCCTATGGCGGAGGCTTATACTATACAGATTCCCGTTACAATAAGCTGCAGTTACAATAAATGTTTGTATTGCGACCTGAATCAGCACAAAAAATTTCGGGAGCTTTCACTTGATGAGATCGAGTCAAATATCAAAAAATTGCGCGTTATCCATGATGAAAAAATTGACTCGGCCAAGAGATTTTTATTAGCTGGGGGCAATCCTTTTGTGTTGAAGCCTGATAAATTGCTGCAAATTGCAACTATGATCAAATCAAATTTTCCGGAAGTAGAATATATTTCAAGTTTCGCGCGTTCAGACGACATAACAGGCAAGACTCAAGACGAGCTAAAAATTTTGCATGACTCCGGCTTTGATAGATTATGTATAGGCATTGAGTCAGGTTCCGACGAAGTATTAAATTTTCACAATAAGGGCGTAACCAGCGCACAAAATCTACAGGCCATGAAAATGCTTGACGATGCAAATATAAAATATTCGTGTTATATAATGCTGGGTCTTGGCGGGCTTGACATGTCAGAGAGTCATATTAGCGGAACTATAAATTTATTGAATCAAGCTAACCCCTTTCAATTAACAGTTGTAACGCTCGTATTATTTAAGGGCGCGCGGTTGGTAGAAAAAGTCAGGAATCACGAATTTCACAGAATGCCCCCTTTTGAAGCTCTCAAAGAAGGCCGGGAAATTTTATCGCAATTAAATATTTCAACGATCTGGGACGCGACTCACAAGACTAATTTATTTCCCATCAAGGGCAGAATCCCATTACACCGCGAAAAATTATTAAATCGCATAGACTCGGCCATTAGCGAAATAGAGTCAGGAGATCTCAAGCAATACGAGCTAAAACGGTGGTCAAGCTGGGGCATTGAGTAAGAAATATTATTATTTTATTCATTATTGCAAGTTTTGTGATTCCCATTTACGATTTAAGCAATAATCTTTAACGAGGGGGAAAAAATTTTATGCTTTCACTACCGAAAAATTTCGAGACTTTCAACGATGCCCGCAAAAAATCTTTTATGAGTCTTTATGAGGCCAAACAGAGCGGGAAAAAAGTTATCGGCTGCTTCTGTTCGTACACTCCTTTAGAAATTATCAATGCTGCCGGAGCTATCTCTGTAGGTCTATGCGGTAAAAGCGAGCAGGGAATCCCAGAAGCTGAGACGAGACTCCCAAAAACTTTATGCCCGTTAATCAAAGCTAGTTACGGAATGGCTATAAGCGATCAATGCCCGTTTTTCTATTTTTCTGACGGGATATTGGCCGAGACTACCTGCGACGGCAAAAAGAAAATGTATGAGCTAATGAGCTTGATTAAACCCGTTCACGTTATGAATCTGCCGCAGGGACGCGATCAAGAATTAGCGTTAGAGTCTTGGACTGCCGAAATTAAACGTGCTGCAAGATTCCTCGAAAAATTATTTGACGTTACTATCACTCCCGAAAAATTGCATGAAGCTATTGTTTACCGCAATAAATTACGCCGTGCAATAGTAGATTTGTACGAGGTCGCAAAAATTAAGCCTTCTCCCGTGTCAGGTTATGAATTAAGCACAGTCGCAGAGAGCATAGACTTTCATTTTACTGATGATGACTTAATCGAGAAAGTTAAGAGAATCACCCGCGAATTTAGAGAACGAGTCCGCGAAAATGCAGATAACCGCCCAAGAGTCTTAATTACAGGCTGTCCTAATGCAGGAGTGCGCGATAAAGTCATAAAGCGTCTTGAGGAACTCGGAGCCGATTACGTTTGCGCCGATAACTGTGCAGGGCCGAGAACGCAAAAATTTCTTGTCGACGAGAATAATAACGACCCTTATAAAGCACTTGCCGAACGTTACTTGAAGATTAACTGCTCAGTCATGAGTCCTAATAATGCGCGCTTTGATGACATAAAATCTCTCGTAAATGAATATCAAGTCAACGGCGTTATAGAAATAATTTTGCAGGGGTGCCACACTTTCGCGGTTGAAGCATATAACACTATGCAAATTGCGCAAAATGATTTAAAGCTGCCGTATTTGAGGCTTGATACAGATTTCTCGACAACTGACAGCGGCCAAATCGAAACAAGACTCGGCGCATTCATAGAAATTATGAACGACTCAGCAGCTTAACTGTCAAGATTAAGAAACACGAATTTAAATCGGCAGAGGTCTAACCCTTTTTCATTTACTATATCAGCGTCAATATAATGGATTCTTCTGCCGGCTTTTCTCACTTTTGCGGTACAGATTAATTTTTGCGCGTCCCTCGAACCTCGTAAATAATCAACATGGCCGTTTACTGTTACGCCGTTCCCTCCTGCACTGATAAAAGCTAATCCAGATGTATCGTCCGCCATAGTGAATAACACTCCGCCATATGGTATGCCGTAAGGGTTAAAATGTTCTTCCTGTAAATCAAGCTCACTAATTGCGAGGCCGTCTTCGATTTTCACGATTCTAAAGCCTGTTTTGCATTCTATGTCGTCCCTGAGAGTCTTTAATGCGTCATGATTTATTTTTGCTGCTTCTGTCATTCTCAACGCTCCAGTAAAAATTTTATGAACGCTCAAGATTGTATCATATAAGCTAACAAAAAATGTATCTGCACAACTCAAAATTTGACAAAATAAATTTCGGCGCGTAAAATCTGCAACCGTTTTGAGAAAAAATTTTAAATTGTCTAACTATTTGAAGGTGTTTATTGTAATGACAGAAAGAAGAAGATCCACGAATTTATTACTTGATACGGCGTTACGCGATTTCTACGCAGCAGCCGACGAAATGCATTTAAGCGAAAGTTTAATATCAATGTTAAGTTATTCCGAACGAAGACTCGATGTCTCTGTACCGGTTGAAATGGAAGACGGCAGCGTTCAAGTTTTCAAAGGATATAGAATCCAGCACTCTACAGCTTTGGGGCCGTCAAAAGGCGGTATACGTTATGCTCTTGATGTAAGCGGCGACGAATGCGAAGGGCTTGCAATGATTATGACTTGGAAATGTTCACTTGCGGGCATTCCTTACGGCGGAGGCAAGGGCGGAATTTGCTGCGATCCTACGAAATTAACACGTCGCGAGAAAGAAAGAATGTCGAGAACCTTCGGCGCGAGAATTGCTCCCATTATCGGACGTTGGAGCGATATTCCAGCACCTGACATGTATACAGGCGGCCAAGAAATGGTCTGGATCATGGACACAATTTGCAAAATGCTCGGACACTTTGAACCCGCAATGTTGACAGGAAAACCGATCGATTACTGGGGCGCTAAAGGACGTACAGAAGCAACCGGGCGAGGCTTGGCGGCTTGTGCATTCGAGTTAATGCGCTTGAAAGGACTTGACCCCGAAAAATTAAAAATTTCTGTTCACGGTTTCGGCAATGTCGCAAGCTATGCAGCAAAATTTTTACAGGAAGCAGGCTCAACAATCGTAGCAATCAGTGATACAACAGGAACTTATTACAATCCTAAGGGCATTAACATTGCTAAAGCGTTTGAGTACGTCAATAGAGATCCTCAGCAAAGAGGCCGCAAACTTGAAGGCTTTGAGTCAGAAGGCTGCGAGAAATTAGGCGTAAATGATGCAATTTTACTTGATTGCGATTTCCTGTTACCTTGTGCGCTTCAGGGTGTTATTAATCAGGACACAGCAAGCAAAGTCAAAGCAAAATATATTCTTGAGGGCGCAAATAGTCCGACGACTCCAGAGGGCGAAGAGATTTTGAAAGATGCGGGCGTTATTGTTGTTCCTGACTTTTTAGCGAACTCCGGCGGTGTTATCGGTTCTTATTTCGAGTGGGCTCAAAATTTGCAGGGATTCTCATGGACAGAGGCGGAATACAACGAGAGACTCGTTAATCTCATGAAAGAAAATTTCAATCGTGTATGGGATTATGCGCAGGACAAAAAAGTTACTATGAGGCGTTCAGCTTATATAGCAGCGATAAAACGAGTCGCAGATATTGTCGCACTTAGAGGCGTTTATCTATAAAAATTATTTGTCGAGTATCCTTATAATAATAAATTATCTTCCGTGATTAATTTCGCGGGAGATTTTTTTTGCGCAAAAATTTTGTGTGCGAATTTTGTTGCGTTAATAAATTTTTTTTCTTTGTGAGTCTTTGTGTGTGCTGAAAAATTTGCAAGTTTTTATATTAGTAAAAGTATTAGTAAAAATTTTTTCTTGGGATTCTTTGCTTGAATGAACGATAATTATTATACAACAAAAAATTAATAATAGAACTAGTTGCAGCAATGAATTATAAATTTTTTTGCGATAAATCAAAATTAGGGCTTGCAAAATAAAAATAAGCGTGTATAATTTCTTCTTGTCGTTCGGCGATAGGTCGAGACGATGAAACAAAAAAGTTTATTGACAAGTTAATACAGCGTGTAATAATCAAGCGAAGTATAAGTAATAGCTAGAAATCAAACAAAATAACTGAGAGTTTGATCCTGGCTCAGGATAAACGCTGGCGGCGTGCGTAACACATGCAAGTTGAGCGACGGAGTTGGAAACTGGAGACAGCGGAAGACTTACGGAGCAGCGGACTGGTGAGTAAAATATGAGAAGCTGTCCTTCAGAGGGGGACAACGTTTGGAAACGAACGCTAATACCCCGTAGGCCTTCGGGTTAAAGCAGCAATGCGCTGGAGGAGGTGCTCGTAACCTATCAACTAGATGGCGGGGTAACGGCCCACCATGGTAACGACGGGTAGCCGGCCTGAGAGGGTGTCCGGCCACACTGGGACTGAGATACGGCCCAGACTC
>JAFSXS010000049.1 GCA_017443945.1 Synergistaceae bacterium | reverse complement strand
TAAACGGTAAAGAAGGCCGCGAAGGTTCAATTACAGTTATAGGCGCGGTATCACCGCCCGGCGGCGACTTGTCAGAACCCGTCACACAAAACACTTTGCGCGTTACAAAAGTTTTCTGGGGACTTGATGCAAATCTCGCATATCAGAGACACTTCCCCGCAATTAACTGGCTGTCGAGCTACTCACTTTACACGGACAGGCTTGACTCGTACTGGGATGAAAAATTTGATGACCAGTGGAGCGGCTTAAGAGTCGAGGCTATGGGACTTCTTGAGCAGGAAGCGCAATTAAATGAAATCGTAAGACTCGTAGGTATCGACGCACTTTCACGCGATGAACGCATGGTAATGGAGACAGCGAAATCATTACGTGAAGACTTCTTGCATCAAAACGCGTTTCATGAGATCGATACTTATGCGTCAATGGATAAGCAGTTCAAGATGTTACGCACGATTGTTAATTTCCATCATGCCGGACTCGACGCTTTACACAAGGGCGCACCGATGAATAAATTATTTAATTTGCCGGTTCGTGAACAAATTGCAAGAATGCGCTATCTTGAAGAGAAAGATATATCACAAATTGACAAGCTCGAAGATACTATCAAGGAGCAAATAAACGCAATTATCCCCGTCGGAGGTGAAAACAATGCTGCCTAGAGAGTATAGAACTATATCAAGCATTTCCGGCCCGTTAATGATGGTCGAGAAGACTGAAGATGTACGTTATGACGAGCTTGTAGAAATTTCACTGTCGAACGGCGAAAAACGTAGAGGCAGAGTCCTTGAGATCGAGTCTGACCGCGCATTAGTTCAGGTCTTCGAGGGTACATCAGGAATCGAGAACGAGGACACAAAAGTAAGATTTCTCGGCAAAGTCTTAACACTTCCGGTTTCTAAAGATATGCTCGGACGAGTCTTTAACGGACGCGGTGAACCCATTGACGGCGGAGCACCTTTAATCGCTGAACAAAATTTAGACATTAACGGAATGCCGATGAATCCATTTTCGCGCGATTATCCGTCAGAGTTCATACAGACAGGAATATCAACAATTGACGGCCTTAACCCGATGGTCAGAGGTCAGAAATTACCGATTTTCTCAGCGTCGGGACTTCCTCATAATAGAATGGCTGCGCAGATTGCACGTCAAGCAACAGTTATCAGCGGTCATGAAGATTTTGCGGTTGTTTTCGCGGCGATGGGCATCACGTTTGAAGAGGCTTCATTCTTTATGGATGACTTCAGGAAAACAGGCGCACTTCAGCGGACAGTCTTATATATCAACTTGGCCGATGACCCTGCGATCGAAAGAATTTCAACGCCCAGAATCGCACTTACAGCAGCAGAATATCTCGCATTTGAATGCAATATGCACGTTGTTGTAATATTAACGGACTTGACGAACTATTGCGAGGCCTTACGCGAAATTTCAGCAGCACGTAAAGAAGTCCCCGGCCGTAGAGGTTACCCAGGCTATTTATATACGGACTTGGCCACAATGTATGAACGCGCCGGAAGACTCAAGGGTAAGAGCGGAAGTATTACACAGATTCCGATTTTGACAATGCCTGAAGATGACAAG
This sequence comes from Synergistaceae bacterium, assembly GCA_017443945.1. Classification (NCBI taxonomy): domain Bacteria; kingdom Thermotogati; phylum Synergistota; class Synergistia; order Synergistales; family Synergistaceae; species Synergistaceae bacterium. The sequence goes on along the minus strand of JAFSXS010000049.1, from coordinate 3,218 downwards.
ACACACCCGATTCCCGACTTGACCGGATACATCACAGAAGGCCAGATAATTTTGAGCAGGAGTCTTCATAGACAGGGAATTTATCCGCCTGTTGATGTCATGCCGTCGCTTTCAAGACTCAAGGATAAGGGTATCGGCAAAGATAAAACGCGTGAAGATCATGCAGATTTGATGAACCAGTTATTTGCAGCTTATGCACGCGGTAAGGAAGCAAAGGAACTCGCAGTTATTCTCGGTGAGGGCGCATTATCGGACGAGGACAAGGCATTTGCTAAATTCTCTACAGTCTTTGAGGATAAATATATTCGTCAGGGCGAATACGAGAACAGGACAATCAAAGAGACTCTGGAGTTAGGCTGGAATTTGCTTACTATGATTCCAGTGAAGGAACTCAAGAGAATCAGAGATGCCTATATCGAGAAATATTTAAATCCGTTACTGGCTGAGAAAAATAAAGGCGATAAGTAAGGAGGGATTTTGACAGATGGCACGCATCAACGTCAACCCTAACCGAATGGAATTATCGAGGCTCAAGAAAAGATTATCAGTTGCGAAAAGGGGTCATAAGCTCCTAAAGGATAAGCAGGACGCATTGATTAAGGCATTTCTTGAGAAGGCTCGTGCAGGCAAGGAATTACGCGAGGCAGTCGAGAAAGAGTTATCCGAGTGTTACGGGACATTTGTATTATCTCGCGCACAGACGACACCCGAAATTCTCGAACAGGCTTTAATTTTTCCGGGCGCAAAGTCGACTCTTTCTGTGAAGTGGCATAACGTAATGAGTGTAATGGTGCCTGAATACGACGTAAAGCAGGAGGGCAACCCAGTAAATTACGGTTTTGTCAATGTGCCGTTATTGCTTGATTCTGCGTTAGAACAGTTCAGCAAGTTAATTTTGCGTTTATTGCAGTTAGCAGCGGAAGAGAAAGCTATTAGACTTATGGCCGGCGAGATTGAACGCACAAGAAGGCGCGTTAATGCACTTGAGTACGTAATGATTCCTAATTTGGCCGAGACTATAAGATACATCAGCATGAAACTTGACGAACAGGAAAGATCCACGTTAAGCCGCTTGATGAAGATTAAAGAAATTGTGTCGGCTTAAATGATGAAATTTTATGAGCAGGTTTCTCTTATTATGAGAGAGACTTGCTTTTATTTTATTAATTGCAGGTGAGGACATGACTAATATCAGACAAAAAATTTATTCTTTCGTGCAAGATCCGCTCAATATATTTTATCTCATAACAGTATCGGGTTTAATCGGCTTCTTTATTTGTGCGTGCATGGTCAAAGAGGGGAGTTTATTTGACTGGTTTATCATAGGAAATAATAGCGACTGGGCATTAACAGATTTTCACAGACATATATTTTACTCTGCTGACATAAAAAATACGTATTTTCCGCAAGGGGGGGGGGGGGGACGCACCTTTTCCGGCATTGTCATATATATTCTTTCACTTCCTTTATTTAATCAATCCCCAGCCTTATGGAGGCATTAAATATATTCTAATTCCCTACGAGATTTTAATTTATGTGATGTGGACAGTATTGCAGGTCTGCATTATGGTTTATCTTGTGCAAAAACTTACAAAATTATCGCTCGGCAATGCAACATTTTTTACGATTATGATATTGTTCTCAACTCCATATTTCAGCGGTGTATTAGAGAGGGGAAATACTATATTCATAACTGTAATATTTTTATGCGGGGCGTTATATCTCCGCGAAAATAAAAGTATTTGGCACAGACAGACAGCTCTAATCTTGATAGCATGTGCAGCAGGTTTTAAAGCTCTTCCGTGCATTATGGGACTTCTTTATATCCGCGAGAAAAAATATCGTGAAGCAGTGCATTTATTTATATGGGGGATTATTTTATGTTTGCTGCCGTTTATTTTCACTGGAGGCTGGGCAGGTTTTGTCGAGTACATCAAGATTATTACTAATCATGTAGGGTCTAGGCCTATGAGGTGGGCTTCTTTGCCTGGGTTCGTAAATTATTGGGTTTATTTCTTAAGGGGCTCATTGAAGCACATGGGAATCCCGCAGCTTATTCTTCAGACGATATTTTGTTGCTCGATGATTTATTTTTCCCTCACGACTAAAGAAAGGTGGAAGGCCGTATTTTATTTGTCAATGATAATGGCGTACAGTCATTCGGGCAGTTATAGATATTACACGGCATATTTGACTCTTCCGTTGCTGCTGCTGGTTGCTGACAGGAAAAATTTTAACACTGCTGATATTTGCGAAAAAGTGAAATTATATATTTATTATATTTTGTTCGCGTCAGTTTTTGTGATTCCTGTCTGGATAATTAATTTCGGCGATGTAGAACACTGGATGTGCGGTTCAGCTTATGTATTGTGCCTTTATTGCGTGGGGACAGACATTTTTGCGTCGAAAAAAAGTATTGCTCTGGAATAAGAAATTTTTTCCCCTCGTGTAAAAGCGGGGGGACATTTTTTTATTTCGTGAACATAATTACTTGATGATAACTGTACTTGTTGAAAATTTTTACTCGTTTATAGCATAACTCATCAAGCCGGCCGAAAAATTGTTGAAGTCTCCAGCTCCTTCTGAAAATATAGCTTCCCAACATTGAGAAAAATACAAAACGAGGCACAGAAATATTTACTTCTTTGAAATTTTTGCGCAGACTCTCAATTTCTGAGTCTTCAAATGGGACTTCAACTGAGTCGCCGTATTTAGGAACGCCGAATTTTCCTACAAGATGATTGCGGAAGAACATCAAAATTTTATTGCGCGATGAATTTTCGTAGAATAATCCGACTCATTCATGCAGAGTTTTATTTTTTCTGCGAACTTGTCGAACGGTTCTATGTGGTGCAAAATAAATTTTCCTACAACGAAATCAAATTTTCCCGGCAATTTATCAACGTCAAGAGCGTCCATTACTTGAGCTTGAATCTTTACGCCGTTAAAGTCTGCCAGTGCAAGAGCGTTATTTATTCCGTTGTTTGTGTTGTCGATTGAGAAGACTTTTGCGCCGTGCTTTGCAAGAAATATAGACATGTCGCCATTCCCGCAGCCTATTTCTAAAATATTTTTGTCGTGAATGTCATTAATTATCGGTGCAAGAAATTCATAACGGTTAATATTTACATCTACGGTGTAAGGGGTGAAATTATTAAATTTTCCTTCCCAAAATGTAATGTCATGGGTTGCTCGTTGCTCGTTGCTCGTTGCTCGTT
>JAFSXS010000048.1 GCA_017443945.1 Synergistaceae bacterium | reverse complement strand
GGCGGGACTGATGGCCATAAATGAGAGTGAAAAAATAAATGGAGGTCTTGAGAATTTGCGCGTGTATCTTGACGAGCGATTAACAAAACTTGAAAGCAAAATAGACGGGTTAAAACAAGAAATACAAGCCATCGACAAAAGCACGGGAATAAATGCGGCAAAAATAGAAATGTTGCAACATTCTCAAAATGTATGGTTTGTAGTATTAACTGTTGTTATAGGCCTTGTTGGTTTTCTTGTGAGTTTTGCGCCGATGTTCAAAGAAATATATAAAGACGCGCGCAAGAATTCACGGACATTAACGGAGGAAAATATTAGAAGTGTGGTGCGTGATGAAATTTCGAGGTTAAAACCTGAGACGCATTAATAAAGAAGGGGGCGGCGGGTAATGTCGAGAATTAAGGAGCGAATAAATTTGCGTGAGGTTCAGAATAACGAACGAGATAATAAAATATTTAATCGTGCATTATTCCGGGCTGGTGCGATTGTTATAGCTGGTTATTTGTTCGGGACATTAATAGCGTGGTTGATTTCTAGGTGATAATAATTATATTATTTGATTGATTAAACAAACAATATAAAATATAGTGATTGCAGGTAAATGGACAAAAATGGACAATCGAGCGGAAAATAAAAAATATTTTTCTCGGTTGTTATCTGTGATTATGTGTAAAAATAAAGTTTGATAGATTAATATCGTGGACAAAAAGCACGGAATATGATATTATTGCGGACGCTTGAGAATACGCAAAAATAATAGACTTCGTTAAATGCGGGGTCTATTTTTTATGCATTAAAATAGGTAGGTGAGAATTATGGCCGATAAACGAGATAAAAACGGGCGATTTTTGCCGGGTAATGATGGCGGCGGGCGTCCTAAAATTCCCGATGACATAAAAGAGGCTTTCAAGGCTGCAACACCTGCGGCGGTTCAGAAAATAATTAGCTTGATGGATTGCGGAAATGTAAAAGTAGAATTACAGGCCGCGCAAGAAATTCTAAATCGTTCACTGGGTAAACCTGAGACAAGCGGGCGGCTTGAATTGTCCGGGACAAATGACGAGGCTATAATATTCAAATGGATAAACGAACAGCCGAATACACAGACAATCACAAAATAATTACAATTCCTTACGAGCCGCGCGAGGTTCAGCAAGAAATACACAACGCAATAAATAATCATAGATTTAGCGTGATAGTAGCTCATAGAAGGCTGGGCAAAACTGTGTGCACAATAAATCAATTAATAAAAGCAGCTCTACAGGATAATTCAGGCTCTGGGCGTTACGGCTATATAGCTCCGTTCAGAAGTCAGGCAAAATCTATAGCATGGGACTATATGAAAAGATTTACAAATCCCGTTCCTAATAGAAAAGTAAACGAGGGAGAATTACAAATAGATTTCTCAAACGGTGCGCGCTTGCGAATATTCGGAGCTGATAATCCTGATGCTATGAGAGGATTATATTTTGATGGCGTTATTCTTGATGAAGTTGCAGACATGAAACCGGAAGTGTGGGGCGAAATAATTCGGCCTGCTTTGTCAGATCGAGGCGGCTGGGCTTGCTTTATTGGAACTCCTAAAGGGATTAATTTATTTTATGAGCTTTATACTTACGGGCTTAATGCTGAAAACTGGATTTCTAAAATATACCGAGCTGACGAGACAAATATAATCCCTCAATCAGAATTAACAGATGCTAAATCGGTCATGAGTGAAAATCAGTACAGACAAGAATTTTTGTGCGACTTCACAGCAAGCACTGACAATGTTTTAATCACTATAGATTTAGTAAGCAAGGCAGCAGGGCGCGGGCTGTTCCCTCAAGATATTTCAGGAGCGGTGAAAGTTATCGGCGTTGATGTTGCTAGATTTGGCGATGATCGCAGTGTCTTGTGTAAACGCGAGGGGCTATTATGCCATCCGTTAAGAGTGATAGAAAATCTTGATAATATGACATTTGCGGGAATTGTTGCCGATGAGATTGACCGATTTAAGCCTGACGCTGTATTTATTGACGCGGGTCGGGGTGAGGGCGTTATTGACCGGTTGAGGCAGCTCGGCTATAAAGTGCTAGAAATAAATTTCGGTGCTCGTGCAATTGAGCTGAATAAATACGCAAATAAACGATCTGAAATGTGGGACAAAATGCGCGAATGGTTAGAGAATGGCGGGAGAATTCCAAACGATACAGATTTTAAGAGCGAATTGGCTGCACCGACATATAAATTTGACGCGGCCGGGCGTAAAGTGTTGGAGCCTAAGGAGAAATTAAAGGAGCGGGGACTCCGGTCTCCTGATATGGCGGATTCACTCGCTTTGACTTTTGCATTTCCAGTCAGGCCGGTTAATGCGCGAGAAGTCAGAAGGATTACAGAATTAGACAGACTTAATGAAGAGTGGTTATAAAAATGTGTTATTATGGGTCTTCATCAACAAGAGAGCCAGTGCCGGCAACGGTTGAGAATAAAATAAAATACGGTTACGGCGGGCCTACACAAGGAGCAACGGGAATATCAGACAAGACACAAGTGAATAGTGATATTCAGAGAAGGCAGCGGGCTTTGAGGTTGTCAAATAATAATTCAGGCGGGGGCGTGATGGTGTAATGTGTTTCTTTAGTTCGCCTTCAGTACCTGCACAGACTAAAACCGAGGCACCGACAAATTATGTAGAAATGGACGCGGCGGAGTCGTCAGTAGCGTCAAGAGATTCAGAACGTCAAAGGAGATTGCGGGCATTATCACGACTTCAGACAATGAACGGCGGGGCAATGCAGGGCAGTCAAAATACTTCAGGAAAAATGAAATTAGGTGCGTGAAATGTCAGGAATAACAGAACGGCGCAAAAATGCAGATTTGAGATTTAAGCAAATGATGCAGGATCGGCGGGATTATATAGACTGGTGGCGGCAATTGTCGGATATGTACGCACCGAATCGCGGAAGATTCAGCGTTGACGAATTACCGAGAAAGCGGGCACTAAGATTTAACAGCAGGGCACGGCAAATTCCCGACGACTTCGCAGCCGGAATGAAAAGCGGATTAACAAGTCCCTCCCGTCCGTGGTTCACTCTGACACTTTATGATACAGGACTCGCGGAACTTGAAAGCGTTAAAGCATGGCTCACAGAAATTCAAGATATTATGCAGGGCACAATGTTAAGGACAAATCTATATGATCAACTTTTCGACGTGTACAAAGAAGAGGGGATTTTCGGGACTGCTGCATTATTAATAGAAGAAGATGACGAGGATATATTCAGGGCGCAGGCTTTAACAATAGGCAGTTACGCAATCGGTGTAGATAAGCGCGGGCGTGTAAATAGATTTTGCCGGCAGTTCAAGCGGACATTAATACAGCTTGCGAACGAATTCGGCGAGTCAAAATTGCCTGAAGAGTTAAGATACAGGCTCAAAGAAAATCGGGATAATTCAAATTACGAATTGCGCAACCTGATACAACCTTCCGACGAGTATAGACAAAATGACGGAGTAACAGGCAAATTTAAATTTATCTCGTACTGGTGGCTTGCGGGATATAATGAGCCTGAATTTTTACGGGTAGGCGGTTATCATGAATTCCCCGTGATGTGTCCGAGATGGCGAATAATCAACGATGATATATACGGACGAGAACAGCCGGGCGACACAGGATTTGACGACGCTAAAACATTGCAGGATCTAGAAATAGACGAACGCAGCGCAATTAAAAAAGGTGTCTGTCCTCCCGTTGCAATGCCTGAAAGTCTCACGCAGGGAGATTTACAAGATGAGCCGGGCGGTGTAACAATTTATAATCCTATGGGTGATGGAGTGCCGGCAATAACGCCGTTATATCAGGTGCAATTCGATCACAAGAGTGTAGCAGCAAAACGGCTTGAGATAACCGAGCATTTAGAAGAAATTTTTTATGTGAACATGTTCAAGATGTGGACGACTGATTTACGGGCAAATCGTACAGCTACAGAGATACAAGCGCGAGAAAGCGAAAAAATGTTTATGCTTGGGCCGTTGATTGAACGCCAAATGTCTGAAATGCTAGATCCCATGATTAATAGGATATTCGCAATAATGCAGAGAGCTGGCAAATTTCCGCCCCCGCCTCCTGAAATAGCAGACCGAGAAATCAAAATAGAATACATGAGCATTCTTGCTAACGTTCAAAAGCAATCAGCAAGCGCGGGAATAACTCAAATATTAGAGGCCGCAAATGTCTTAGTGCAATTACAGGCGGGAACGGGTAAAGCTCCCGACGTGCTAGACAAAATCGACTGTGATGAGATTATTGACCAGTTAGCAGATATGTACGTAATACCGGCGGGCATTGTCTTAGGAGATGACGCAGTTCAGGCAAAACGCGAT
>JAFSXS010000047.1 GCA_017443945.1 Synergistaceae bacterium | reverse complement strand
CTCAAGACTATATCATTAAGGGCGTAAATCTTGTGAGACTGCGAGTCATCGTGATAAAGCACACAACGTAAAACACGGCGCTCAATAACGTCAAAATTATCTATCAAAATATTTTGCAAGTCTTTAACTACGCTGTCGGGTCTGCTTGAGGCGAGAAAACCTAAATGGCCTAAATTTATCCCGTGCAAAATTATATCAGTGCCCATTATGTAGCGTGCTGCACGTAAAAATGTCCCGTCCCCGCCGATTACAATTGCAAGTTTGACAGTTTTTAGCCATTGTTCGTCGTCAAGTCCTGCTGTTGTGAGTGCGCTTGCTTCCTGTTTAGGCAGTAAGAATCTGCAATTATTATTTATTCCCCAGTCGAGCAGATTTCTGGCCATGTTCACGGCTTCGGGCTTGCGAAGATTTACGATCATTCCTAATTCATTCATGAGTGAAATTATATCGCATTAGAACTCTTTATATAACATACTTGCTTGAATGCCGTCATTATTCTGATATTTTCCGTTAGTGTAAGGCTCGTAAGGCTCTGAAATTGTGTGATAATAAATTTGCGCAATCTGAACGCCCGCATAAATTCTCACCGGCTGAACACAAAATAATTCAAGCGTCCAATATCCCGCAAAGCCTACATCACCGAAACCGGCTGTAACGTGAATACAAATTCCAAGCCTCCCGATTGATGACCGGCCTTCTAACATCGGGATAAAATTTTCTGTACGGGTATATTCGCTTGTGCGGCCAAGATATAATTTTCCCGGATTTAGCACAAAACCTTCAGGAGGAATCAAAATTTTTTGCGTGGGTGCTGCGTGCCTCATGTCAAGAGATTCGCTCGTATAAATTAATAACTCATTATGAAGCGATAAATTGTAACTGTTAGGATTTAAGCGCGATTCGTCAAAGGGGTCTATTGTAATTTCACGGCCAATATGCTGCTTAATGCTTAGTCCTGAAAGAATCAAATTTATTTTGCCTCCTAAAATATTTATTGATTCATATTATATAATTTGCGCAAAATTTATTATGCACTTGATACCGGCTTTTTTGAAATGAAGGATGATAAATGCTAAATTATATACGTGTTTACGGGCTTTTACCGGAAACGAGCATTTATAATTACGGGCGATAAAAAACGGGTCGCACACATACAATAAATTTTTAATCTCAACTTAGTGAGAGCAAATCTATTATAGATAAATGATATAATTTTCCACAAATCTAAGTGAAAGGACTCTTGACAAATGGCAAATAAGACCGCACAATTTAACCAGCAACCAGCAACCAGCAACCAGCAACCAGCAACCAGCAACCAGCAACCAGCCATTATTATCACGTGTAAAGGCTAAATTAAAATCTATCACATTCATTTATCGTTCAGTACGCAGCGTAAAAAAATGTTACTGGACAACAAAATCATTTTTATGGTGGAATGCTCATAAATTATTGACCCGTTTTAATAGGGACGGCCTAAACCGCACAGAAAAGCGCGACAAAAAAATTATAGTCTCCCTCACTAGTTATCCCGCAAGAATAAAAGGTGTTCCCTACACAATAGCCTCACTCTTGAATCAAACTATGAAGCCCGATAAAATAATTTTGTGGCTCGGTGATGACAGATTCCCAGATAGAAAGCTCCCCAAAATTTTCGATAAACTTAAAGCCTGCGGGGTTGATATAGAATTTCGCGAAGATTTAGGCCCTCACACAAAATATTATTACGCGATGAAAGAATTTCCCGAAGATATTGTAATTACGTTCGATGACGATTGGATCTATAGAAATGACCTTATCGAGAAAATGTACAAGTCATATATAAATCACCCTTCGTGCGTAAATTGTATGCAGGCCACAAAAATAGCTTTTCTCGAAGATGGAAGTATTGGACCTGATTCAAAATGGGACTATAGAATAATTTCTGCGGACGTGGAGTCTTTCCGATATTCAGCAATAGGGGTCTGGGGAGTTCTCTATCCTCCTCACTCAGTACACGAAGAAATTTTTAACGTTGAGGCCATCAAAAAATTATGTCCAAAGGCTGATGATGTATGGTTGAAATTCATGGAAGTAATGAAAGGCTTTAAAGTCGTCTCAGTAGGCACGGAATCAACTGGCAAAAATTGTATATACGGCTCGCAGGGTAAAGAATCTTTGTGGATTTATAATATCGCTAACGGCGGGAACGATAAGCAATTAAAAGCTGTAATTGAAGCATATAATAATTGGACAATAGAATCAACCGGCAAAACAATTTTGCAACTTATGTGGGAAGATAAATAAAATTTTTTGCGTAAACGAGAAAATACTATATCAAGCACAATAAAAATTTTTCCAGCAAGTGTATAATAATTTGCGGTATTAACCAGATTCAGCCGGAAAGGAAAATTTTATCTGCCATGACACAAAAAAAGTCTATACCGCTTACTGTTGTTGCACTTGTTATATTTGTGCTTGCCTTTGCTGCTGCGTTCATAATTTCAAAAATTGAACCTCACATCGAAGACGTTAATGCAGATTATCTCAAACAACACATAGACAGACGCGGATTTATTCTCGTTGATGCAAGACCTGAAGAAAATTACGAGGGCAAATCACCTCGTCCGGGCATTCCGGGCGGACACATTCCGGGCGCGATAAGTTTTCCACTTGAAGATTTAGGAATTGCGGCGGCTCCTGCGGCAATGGCTCATGTCGGCATAGTCAAGCAAAATACTATAATCGTTTACTGCAACACAGGCGTATTATCGGGCTGGTTTGCTGATAGACTCGTCAGGAGATTCCATTTTTCACCGTCAAGAATCAAAAACTATCGCGGCGGCGTTACTGACTGGGTCAAAGAAGGAAATATTTTATTGCCCGAAGATCACGAGACCGGCAGAGAACAAGATGATGACTCAGAAAATTTTAACGAGTCAGATATGCAGAGACCCAAATAAAAATGTGATAATTTATTCAGGAGATGAAATTTAATTGACAGTACCAATTTTAGATTTAACACGTTCATTTAATGAGATAAAACCGGAAGTTTTCAGCGCGCTTGAGAGAGTCTTTAACGCACAAAGTTTTATACTCGGTTCGGAAGTAAAAAATTTCGAGACTCATTGCGAAAAGTATTTAGACATTCCGGAAAATTCCGCGATAGGTTGTGCGTCGGGGACTGATACTTTACTGCTCGCACTCATGGCAATAGATATTAAACCGGGCGACGAGGTTATTACGACTCCATTTACTTTTTTTGCTACGTCGGGAACAATTGCGAGACTCGGTGCTACTCCCGTTTTCGTTGATGTTGAGCCGGACACATTTAATATAAATCTTGAGCAGGCACTCAGCAAAATTACAGCTAAGACACGCGCTTTTCTGCCGGTTCATTTATTTGGCCAAGTGTGTCCGATTGAAAGCGTAATAGATTCTTTTCACGATAAGGGCGTAAAAGTTATCGAGGACTCTGCACAGGCTTTCGGGGCTTGCAGGTTTGAAGGCGATAAAATTTTACGTGCAGGGACAATCGGCGACATAGGGTGCTATTCATTTTTCCCGACAAAAAATTTAGGCGGCTGCGGGGACGGCGGAATGACTGTAACGCGCGACTCAAATCTTGCTGACAGACTCAGAAAATTACGCGTTCACGGCTCCGGAAAAACTTATTTTCATGATGAAGTAGGAATTAACAGCAGACTCGACGCTCTTCAGGCAGCAATACTTGATATTAAGCTCAAGCACTTAGACAAATGGAACGAAGAACGCCGTAAACTCGCAGATTACTACAAATTATTATTCAAGACTCATGACCTGAACGAATTTATTTCAGCTCCCGTCGAACTTGAGAATAATTATCATATTTATCATCAGTACGTAATCAGAGTCAAATCAAAGCGCGACGAATTAATGAATTATCTTGACAATAACGGATTTGCAGCAAGAGTCTATTATCCTTTGTCATTGCATTTACAGCCGTGCTTTAAATATCTGGGCTATCATGAAGGCGATTTTCCAGTGAGTGAGAGATTAACCCGCGAAGTTCTTGCACTGCCGATTTTCCCGGGCTTGAAGGCTGATGAACAAGAGTCATTAGTTGAAGCAATCGCAAAATTTTTCAGGAGTTAAAATTTTTAAATGTGGCACGGAAGATTTAAGCACGACACAGCCGAATCTGTAAAAAATTTCACGCAATCACTTGATATAGACTTCAGAATGGCTGAATGCGACATCAAAGGCAGTATCGCTCACGTAAAAATGTTAGGCAAAACGGGAATACTCAAACCAGACGAGGCCGCAAAAATCGAGTCAGGTCTAAATCAGGTCTTGCAGGAAATAAAATCAGGAAAATTTACACCCTCAAAAGATTTAGAAGACGTTCATATGAATATCGAGTCAAGACTCACAGAAATAGAGCCTCTCGGAGCAAAACTGCACACAGCACGCAGCAGAAATGATCAAGTAGCTACAACAACGCGATTATATTTGCGTGAAAGATTGCAGGACTTACGGGAAAATTTGCGCGATTTATTACAAGTTTTCATTAACAACGCTGAACGGCACAAATTTATAATTATTCCCGGTTATACTCACATGCAGCAAGCACAACCGATTTCAATGGGTCATTATTGGCTCGCGTGGTTCGAGGCATTCAAACGCGATTATGACAGATTAAATTTTTCGCTCGACTCATTAAATGAATGTCCGTTGGGTGCAGGTGCGCTGGCTGGGTCGACTCTTCCGATTGACAGAAAATTTACGTCTGATTTATTAGGCTTTGACCGTCCGACCCGTAACAGCTTAGATTCTGTCGCAAATCGTGATTACATGCTTGATTATCATTATTTTGCGAGCGTCTTAATGATTCATATTTCGAGACTTTGCAGCGATCTAATTACATGGAATACTCAAGAGTTTGCGTTTATTATTCTGCCTGATGAATTTTGCACGGGGTCAAGCATGATGCCGCAGAAAAAAAATCCTGATGTCCTCGAACTATCACGCGGGAAAACCGGCCAAGTGATTGGGAATCTAATAGACTTGTTGATAAATCTTAAGGGACTCCCAATGACTTATAATCGCGATTTACAGGAAGACAAGCGCGGACTCTGGCAATCTCTAGACACGGCCGAGAGCGTAATAAATATTATGAGTGATTTGTTATCGCGTGTTGAAGTTGATGAAAAAATTTCACTCGCAAGACTCGAAAACGGTTATTCACTTGCTACAGATGTTGCAGAATATCTCGTGAATAAAGGCGTGCCATTTAGGGAGGCTCATTTAAAAGCGGGCCGGCTCGTCGGATGGTGCATTGATAATAATTTGCTGTTGACGGACTTGACTCTATCACAATGGCAGGAAAATATTCCGGAAGTTGACGCAGATATTATGAAAATTTTGACTCCCCGTGAAGCTGTGAGAAGACGCAATATTTACGGTGCTACGGGATTTGAACAAGTTGATTTACAAATAAATGAAGCGCGCAAAAGAATTTAAAATTTTTTATCAGTCCCCGGCGATAATGTCGGGGAAATTTTTTTATCTGCGTGTTGTCGGGAAAATATCCCGGAAATCATTTACTTAACGCACCCAACCCCGCAAGCAGCACAACCTGTTATGCAGTCTTGAGTCAATTCGCCGGAGTAAGCTCTATGACGTTCGCGCAATAAAAATTTTTTCGTGAGTCCTACGTTGACGAAATCCCATGATAAAATCTCGTCTTCCTGTCGTTCGCGCGTATAATTTTCCGGGTCAATTCCGCAATAATCGAACGCATCAAGCCAGCGGGTTAAATCAAAATATTCTGTCCAGTTGTCAAACCTTGCGCCGGTCTCCCATGCACGCAAAATAATTTTTCCCGTCAATTTGTCGCCTCTAGATAGTACCCCTTCCAAAAAAGTCTGCTCCGGTTCGTGATATGCGATAGATAAAGCCCTGTCATGAACGAGTGATTTAATAAAACGGCCTTTTTCGCGCAATTCCTGTATAGTATTCTGCTTTTCCCACTGAAACGGCGTGTGAGCTTTAGGCACGAATCCCGAAACACTTGCACTCACAGTAACGCGCCTTTTTCCCATTGAACGTGCGAGCTTTAGTGCTTCATACGATAAATTTGCTATTGCCTGTAAATCTTCGTCCCGCTCTGTCGGAAGTCCCATCATAAAATATAATTTCACGCGCTCCCAGCCTCTTGAGAAAATCTCACGCAGACAATTTATAATCATTTCTTCGTTTATGCCCTTGTTGATTACGTCTCTTAGTCTCTGAGTCCCTGCTTCCGGTGCAAATGTGATACTCCCATGACGAGTTCTCAAGCCTTCTAATTTTTCAGCAAGCCCGATAGAGAAACCGTCCATTCTTAGACTCGGCAGACTCAATTTTGCGCGTCTTGCATTCAATTCCGGAGTGAGTGAGTCAATTAAATTTTCGATTCCCGAATAATCGCATGACGCAAGAGACAATAATCCAATTTCTTCCCAGCCTGTAGAACTTATAATTTCGCGGATAGATTTTATTGCTTCGTCTAAATTTCTTTCGCGCACAGGACGATTCACCATGCCTGCTTGACAAAATCTACAGCCGCGCCCGCAACCCCTGAATAACTCTATAGCCGCACGATCATGAACTATATTAACGCTTGGGACAATCATAGATTTTAACGCGAACAAATTTTTTGTATATTGCCTAGTAACTTTATTCGGGAATAACGGCGCATAGATTCCGGGTAATTTAGCGAGCTCACAAATTTTTTCAGAACGTGATAAATTTTTCGTTGAGTCAATTAATTCAAGCAGACCGGGCAAAATTGCTTCAGCCTCACCCACGCAGAATAAATCAATAAAATCGCTCATCACTTCAGGAGTATACGCACCATAACCGCCAGCAATAATTAAAGGGTCATTATTATCACGCTCGGAACTCTTTAATTTCAGGCCGGATAAATGCAAAATCGTCAATATATTCGTATAGCTTGCTTCATGAGGCAGAGTAAACGCGAGAACGTCAAAATCTTTTATTTTTTTGCGGTGCTCAATCGAAATTAACGGCGTGTCATGTGCTGTCATTAAATTTTCCATGTCAGGCCAAGTACAGTAAACTCTGTCAGCTAAATAATTTTTCCCTAGCGAATGAATAAAGCTCTCTATAATCTGAAAGCCGTAATAACTCATGCCGATTTCGTAAACGTCAGGGAATGCAAGACAAATTTTCAAGCGCGAGTCCTCCCAGTTTAAAATTTTGTCTGGTCTCCATTCTGAACCTGAATAACGAGAAGGCCTCGAAACTTGTGATAATAATTTCCATTCGGGTGAGTCAAATTCGTAAAAGTTCATGTGTGATAGTTCATTCTCCCTAGTAATTTTGCGTCAAAATCCGCGCTTATTATTATTTACCTCTTCAATATAAATGCTCGCAACGAGTCCCAGCATAATAAACGTAGCTAATAAAGAGCTTCCGCCATAACTCAAAAACGGCAGCGGCAAACCTGTAACGGGCGTTAATCCTATGCTCATGCCGATACTTTCGAACATCTGAAACCACAGCCACGACGCAACACCGGCAGTCATAATTTTACAGCGTCTATCATGGCACTTAATACCCGTCAAAATAATTCTAAGCAACAACAGCGCAAATAAAGCAATTAATATTACACCGCCAATAAAGCCAAATTCTTCCGAGAAAACGCTAAATATAAAATCTGTGTGAGGCTCAGGCAAAAATTTTAACTTGCTCTGCGTTCCCATCATAAAGCCTTTTCCCGCCAAACCTCCAGAACCTACAGCTATTCTCGATTGAATCACATTATAGCCCGAACCTAACGGATCTCTCATAGGGTCAAGAAATACAAGTAATCTATTAATCTGGTAATCCTTCAGCACAAACATTATCAAAACCGGCAATGACGCGAGTCCGAGTCCGATAATGCTTCCTAAATATTTTAATGGAGTCCCCGCAGTTAATAACATCCCAAACGATATTACAAGATATACAAGCGCGCTCCCTGCATCAGGCTGCAATAACACAAGCATAACCGGCAGTGAAATTACTCCGAGTCCAGCAAAAAAAGTTTTAAGATCTAAAGGAGGATAACGACTCAAAAATTTTGACAACGCTAAAATAATCGCAATCTTGGCAAATTCTGAAGGCTGAAATCTTATACTCCCGAATCCCAGCCAGCTTTGTGCGCCTTTAACTTTCGGGGCAAGCAACGCCGTCAATAACAATAACAATAACGTCAAGCAAAATAACGGATAAGCACCTTCAAGCAATTTTCTATGACCTATCATCATAGTTATTAACATAGCAGCAAGACTCACAATAAACCACACAGCTTGACGCAACGCAAAATCAAAGCCCCGGCCCGTTATGCCTCCTGCCGCGCTGTAAATGCAAAATACCCCCCACAAACCGAGCATAAATGCACATAACATCATTACTCTATCTGTGAGGGACAAATCTTCTTTTAGTGAAGCCCACAATTTAATCTATCTCGATACTTCCGCCGCGCTTGATCTTCAATACAGGAATATTCGCGATTAATGCCGTCGTTTCCCTCTCGTGATCAAGATCTATTTCTATTTTTGTCTTGTCGATGTCCATATATTTTGTTAAGACGCTTACAATTTCTTCGCGCAAATTATCAAGTAACTGCGGTGAAATATCGCGCCTATCATGCATTAAGACAATTTGTAAACGATCCTTCGCGATTTTTGCCGAGTCTTTGTTATTACCTCCGCCGAAAAGTTTGCTTAAGAATCCCATATATTAATTTCACCTCTTTATTTCTTATGTCCGCCGGAGAAAAATTTTTTTACCCAGCTGAAGAAGCCCCGTCCCGCGTAGCTCTCTAAATCCATTAATGGCACGTCGCGGCCTAATAATCTTTCTGCAATGTTCAAATATGCGTGTGCAGCAGGCGAGTCAAGAGTCATAGTCATGGGTTCGCCGTTATTTGTTGAGCGTATTACATTTTCGTCTTCAGGAACTACTCCGATTAAGTCAATTGACAATACATCAAGAATATCATCTTTTGCGAGCATGTCTCCGTCTTGTACCATGTTAGGGCGCAAACGGTTAATAATTAATCTTATCGGCGATTTTCCCATTGACTCAAGCATTCCGATAATTCTATCAGCGTCTCTAACTGCGGGAATTTCCGGTGTTGTTACGACAAGTGCTTCATCAGCTCCGGCTGCTGCATTCTTGAATCCTCCTTCAATACCTGCTGGGCAGTCAAGAAAGATAAAATCAAAATCGGGCTTCAACTCTTCACACAAAGCTATCATTTGTTCGGGGTTAACTGCGTCTTTTGTTCTGGTCTGTGCGGCGGGGAGCAGATAAAGTCCCGGGACTCTTTTATCTTTTACGAGAGCTTGAGAAAGTTTGCAGGATTTCTCGATAACGTCAATAAAGTTATATACAACTCTGTTCTCAAGTCCCATAATAACGTCAAGATTTCGCAGTCCTACATCAGCATCAACCGCGACGACCTTTTTTCCGAATTTAGCCAAGGCCGCAGCAATATTCGCTGTTGAGGTTGTTTTACCGACTCCGCCTTTACCCGAAGTCGTTACTATTACACGTGCTGCCATTTACGACAAATACCCTCCTAAAAATTTATTTTCCCGTATAACCGGCGCGCCGTCCTCAAGAGTTATCAAGACATTTTTGCGCCAGTAAGCTGCAGAATCAGGTTCAATATAACATAATTTGTTAGCGATTCTTACTTGAGGAGTCTCGAAATGTCCTGCCCAGATAAAAATATCATCACGTTCTGAAGCTAATCCGCCCGCATGGACAACTCCTAACAATTTACCAGCTACGATTATACTTCCGCCCGCAACAATTTCCGCACCGGGATTCAAGTGTCCCCATAATAAAACGTCGCCTTCCGTCTCAATCTTTTGTCCGCCTCTCATGGAATTATATACGATTCTAAGGCTGTGGGCTTTCTTGTTGTTTGACTCTGAGTCTTGTTCGGGCTTGGGAGCGTTTAAATTAATTGCCGGTTCAGTTGTCGAGAGTCCAGCGTCTTTAAATAATTTCAACGTGTCAGGATTTCCGGAGAGCCACGCAATAACTTTTATGCCCTTCTCCCAGACGATACTGTTTAACATGTGTAGAATTAAGAGTCTCGAACACAATCGCCCGCCAAAATCGAGCACAATTCCTTGACCTTCCGGTAATTTGTAAGATTTGTCCGGAATTTTCTTCAGCGATTTTAATACTGCATTCTCGCTGACTCTCTCTGGCAGAAAAAATTTCATGCCGTAATGAGTGCTTACATATTTAAGATGTGCTTCTGGTCTTCGTAATTTATTCAATAAATTTAACATGATTTCATAATTATATCGTGAAAAATTTTTTAGTGCGACAATAAATATGCTAAATCCAATAAAATATTTTCGTCATTGGCTGAAGAAATGAATCACTTATATTTTCAAAATGTTTATGACGTTAGCGCAATTAAATTATTTACGATAAAAAACGTGTTGCACACATACAACAAATATACGCTCAACAAAAATATTTTCCCAAAAATGTTTAATTGTTATAAAAAGTTTTGCGGTTTATTACTTGCGGGAAAAATTTTTTACGCGCAAAATGAGTCATTAATAAAAATTTTTTCTCCGTGAGTCTTTGCAATAAGTGCAATAAAATTAATTTTTTGTAGTTGTAAATGTAGTTGTAAAAATTTCATGGAATATAAAAAATTTCGCAAGCACATAAATTATAAATCTCCGCAAAATTATTCGCAATGACTCGCAAATATCTTGTAAAATTTTTCAGTAATCGTTATTATTTTCTCACACAAATTTTATAAGGGAGGCACAATTTCATGAAAAAATTTTCAGCTTTCATTCTTGCATTATTACTCTTGAGCACTACAGCATTTGCCGAAACATTTTCTAATATGGGCATAAAATTTGATTATCAGAACGATTTTAACAACGCCGCCGGAGTACCCTTCATAATCAATAATGGCATCGCCGCGCATAATCCTACAGCCGCATATATGGCAGTCGTTTATATAGCAATGTCTCAGGAGGAAGTAAAGAAACTTGAGTCAGAATCCGCCGAGACCCAGCAGAAAATTTTAAACGATAAAACCACAGCAATAGCAGTAGTTCTCGCTACAAACGGGACTCTCAGCACGGCACTGGCAAAACTTGAAAATAGAATAGTCAGCGAGAAAGATTTTACAGAGTTCGGCACGGCTGAAGGATTCAAATTTTATTACGCACCTATGAGCGACAAAAAATTTCTTGACAAGATCGACGCAAAATATAAATCCGACATTGAACAGGTCAGAACAAAATTTTTCGAGAACCTCAAGAAAGCGCAATTATTTGCACCCGTTGACCCTCAGTCAGCTTTAATCGGGAAAATTATAAACTTTGACTCTGTAACTCTTGACGGCGAAAAAATTTCCAGCACAAAACTTTTTTCGGCAAACAAAATTACAATGCTCAACATCTGGGGGAGCTGGTGTCCTCCTTGCGTGATGGAGCTTGATGAACTCGCAGAACTTCACAAAAAATTTCAGTCCAAAGGCTGTGGAGTCGCTGCTGTAGAATTTGAACAGTTCCCGACCGAGTCAACTTTTAATGAGGCTAGAGAAATTTTGCGCAAAAACGGCGTAACTTTCCCGAATGTCTTAATGCCCGACAACCCCGGCGAGATTCTTGCTAACGTGCGAGTCTTCCCGACAACTTTTTTTGTTGACAAAGACGGAAAAATTTTAACTCAGCCGATTATAGGTGCAGCAGTAAATCAATATGAGTCTGCAATGAATGAACTGCTGAAAAAATTTGTATCTGCTAACAACGTAAATTCATTCAGAGTCTATATAATGGATGGAGACAAGCCCGTTAATGGAGCTGTTGTAAAATTTTGCGACGAAAATATTTGCAATATAGGAAAAACTGACTCGGAGGGACTCGCAGCTTTTGACGTTCCAGCAGGAAAAATTTATGATGTCCAAATAATAAAGGTTCCAGCAGGCTATAAACTTGACAAGGAAATTTACAGGACTCTTGAAGTTTACAGCGATATAATTATAAACCTTGAGAAATCATAAATTATGGCCAAGAAAATTTATTTGCTCGTTGAAAGTCTGTTATGCGTTATTCTTGCAGGTGCGTTAATTCTTGCAGCTATACAAATTTATCGTGAAGGAGTAATTATTAAAGCTGCTGACCCGTTAGAATCGATTTTTACGCGTGAAAAAATTGCTGGTAAACTTTCGGAAATTGCGCCGATTTTCATTATATTTGCTGTAATGACTCTTGCGGGGATAATTTGCGGGGTCGAAGCGAGTTATAAGCGTGAAAAAATTTTCATGACCTCACAGACTCGAAATAATCACAAAAATTTTCAGGTTATAATAATTATCGCGTCCATTTGTTTAATAATTGCAGGAATCTTTAACGGGAGTGCGTTGGACGTGCTTTATAAGTCAGTAAATATTTGTTCTGAGTGCATAGGACTCGGCTAGAATGAGACGAAAAATTATACAACTTTACAGCGCGCTTTTATATAATGCACACGTGAAGGGCTTTATAACTGGCGAAATTTATCGAGGCAACACAAAATTTGCGTGTGTTCCAGGATTAAATTGTTATTCGTGTCCTGGTGCTGTGGGTGCCTGCCCATTAGGTGCGCTGCAAAATGCTTTAATCGCGTCAAATCACAGAATCGGCTATTACGTAATCGGAATAATTTTACTTTACGGCGTTATACTTGGCCGGACTGTGTGTGGGTGGCTGTGTCCTATGGGGTTGCTTCAGGAAATATTTTATAAGATTCCGACTCATAAAATCTCAAAGTCGAAATTTACTCGCAAACTTTCATATTTGAAATATTTTTTTCTCGCATTACTTGTGATTCTTGTGCCGTTATTGTATAAATTTCCCGGATTCTGTAAATATATTTGTCCGGCGGGGACTCTTGAGGGTGCTGGAGGTCTGCTTGTGAATCCCGTCAATGATAAATTATTTGCTATGCTGGGGATTCTTTTCACGAGCAAATTTGCAATAATGATATTTATCGTGATGGCTTGCGTTTTCTGTTACAGAGCGTTTTGCAGGTTTATTTGTCCGTTAGGTGCGATTTATGGATTATTTAACAAATTTAGCGTTATCGGCGTTAAAGTCGACGAAAATTTTTGCACTCATTGCGGAAGGTGTATAAATTCCTGCAAAATGGACGTAAAATTTGTAGGTGACTGCGAGTGCATTAATTGCGGAGAATGTATTAAATCATGCAGTTATAAAGCGATTTCGTTCAAGTTTAGTAATGTGCTGAAGTCTCGAATAATTTGCGGTCTTGCAATAATTTTATTGTGTGCTGCTATGATATTTTATAACTTGCCTGAACCCGAAAAAATTGCGCCGGTTGGTCATGAAATAGGAGAAAGACTCGAAAATTTTGAGATTACTTGCATTGACGGGACAAAATTTAATTTAGCTGACAATTTCGGCAAAGTGATAATAATAAATTTATGGGCGACTTACTGTGCACCATGCGTTAAAGAATTGCCATTTTTTGACTCTCTTTATCGCGCGAATAAAGAAAATCTTGCAGTTATCGCCGTGCATTCGTCATTAACAACGGAAGACCCTGCAGAATTTCTCGCAAAATATGATTTCTCGATAAAATTTGCTGTCGACACAGAAGACGATAAAATTTGGGAAATCGTGAAAGGCTCTGCGACTCTGCCTCAAACTATAGTAATTAATCGTAAGGGAGAAATTATTTATAATCAGGTCGGATCAGTAACGTCTGAAATGTTAGCGGCTCTCTACGATAAAGCAAGTAAGTAAATTGTGCGGAGTCAAAATTTTTTCGGGCGGGCGGGT
>JAFSXS010000046.1 GCA_017443945.1 Synergistaceae bacterium | reverse complement strand
TGTCGACTTCCCGAAGGAAATTTTCCTTGACAACGCAAGAACACAGTTTGTCAATAATTTTGCGTTCAGTGCTGCAACTTATCCAGGCGCAACTAATCCTTCACTCGACGGCAAACCCGTTTTTGTTCTCGCAGTAAGAGGCACAACTAACCCCACTGAAGGCACAGCAAGCGATACAATCTCATATTCATTCATGGATATGTCGTCGCTCGTTGATACTTACACAGTGAAGGCCGGAGCTTCACAGCAGGTTCTCACTATCGCGGACTATGAGGTCGAAATCAAGTTCGATTCAACTCTCACAAGTTCAGCAAGCGGACTCGGTGTTGCAGTCTCAGCAGTAGCTAACAACGCAATCATCAAGCAGGCCGACGGCTTATACGCTGATATTTCCGGCAAAGCTGACAAGGTCGCAAATGCAACAGCTGGCAATTTCGCAACACTCGACGCAAATGGCAATCTTGTAGACAGCGGAATCGGAGTCGCAACCAGTGCCGATGTTACAGCAATGATTAACGAAGTCTTCGGCGCGGCATAGTTTTATGGGGCAGGCTTTGCCCCGTTTTTATTCGGAGGTGTAATTTATGCAGTCTCCAAACCTCAAAGATTATCTGCAAAGCTGTCTTCAATCGGCTAAAAATTTCACGATTAAAAAATTTTGTGACTTCAGCGAGGCAGTTATAGCAGTTATCGAGGAAATCATACAGAAAAAAGCAGACCGCAGTGATGTCGATAAAATCTATCAGATTCTCAAGGAAAAAGGAATTTATGATAACGCTGCTCCGGAAAAATTAAAGGAGGTCTAATTTATGGGAAAACTTTTCACAGATTCAACCGGCAAGGAAATTTTGCAGGAACTCAAAACACGCAATCAACAAATATCAAGCGTACAGGGCAACCCTAACAGCTTAAGGACAACGGACAAATCAAGTCTTGTTGCAGCAATTAACGAAGTCGATACGCACGCAGACGGCAACACAACGAGACTCACCACAGCAGAGGGCAAAATTTCTGCTTTCGAAGGAGTAAACGCAGGCACAAAGCTCAACTCTTACTACGATAAATTATTGGGCGTATCTTATGATAATTACCCTAATGCAGATGCAAGAGACTGGCACAAAATTTCAATAATCCCGTGGCTAAAATCTCATTTCAGAGGGAAATATCTCGGTACTACAATTACTACTGCACAATATAACGCTATGACGGGTGTTAAGGGCGCAGATATGAGAGACGTACAAATCGGCGACTTTTGGTTATTGCCCATGAAACAGCATTTGACAGACAAAACTGGTAATGTTCTCGTTCGAGTAGTTGACAGGTGCAGAAATTATTTCGCAAACGGTATTACTGATGGAACCGGCAACAGAGACAACGGTAACAATGAAGGAAGCATATATAATGCAGTGCTCACTATTGAACAAGTTGGCACCTATGACGGCTTACTGAATTATCAAATGAACGACTCCAACACAACCGAAGGCGGCTATATCGGATCAAAAATATATCAGGAACATATTCCCGCAATAATTGATTTTATAAAGTCGTCAGCTAACTGGGGGTCTAGTGAATGGCTCGGACATGCGCCTATAAGAGCTTGCAACGCTGTTACTAATGGCGAGGAGTCAGGCTGGATTCAAGATAATAGCGAAGTGCATTTGATTTCGCTAAATGAAATGTTGCCGGGCGGTTATTATTATCGCGGCAAAATGCCAAGTACGTGGTTTGATGCAACTTTCCCATTTTATACAATGTGTCATGGCGCGTTCAAAAATTTTGCCATAGCAGGAGTATTAACGCGCGATGTTGCCAGCGGTAATTCATATTGGGGTTACGGTTCACCAGGAAACTATTGGGGAGGTTGGCCATCCGGAGTAACAAAAATATCCGCATATAGTACAAGTCAAAATTATTATTTGCCAATGTTCTGGTGCGTAATAAGAAATACATAAGGAGAATAAATAATGTACACGATAAAATTTGCAGATAACAGCGAGTTAAAAAATTTGGAGCTTAACGGCAATAACTTTATTTCACAGCAGGAACTCACACCAGAGTTTTTTACGCCCGAAAAGTTAGCTAATATCGAAATCTCGTACACTCCCAAAGAAGGCGACGACGAGTCAATGATAATGGACACAATGAGCGGCAATTATGAAAATGTCGAGTTTATCCACTGCACTCACTATCAGGGTGTAAGAGGCCTAGCGGACGGTTATTACTTCACACTTAATGTGTAAATGTTGCGGGAGGCTCCGGCTTCCCGTTTTTTGTTAAGGAGGAAATTTAAAAATGGCTGTAGATACTGAACACTTCAAAGTGTCCGAGTTCGCTTGCAAACACTGCGGCGAAAATAAAATTGATCAGAGAGTTATTAACATGGCTGAAGAGATACGACAGAAATTAGGAGTTCCCGTCAATGTCAATTCAGGCTACAGGTGCGAGACCCATAATAAGAACGTCGGCGGAGTCAAAGGCTCTAAGCACACTAAAGGGCTTGCGGCGGATTTGGCTTGCTCACTGGGCAGCGCGAAAATGTTCGAGGCAGTAAAGCAATTACGAGCTGAGGGCAAATTACAAGATATGGATTATTGCATAAAGTACGGCAAGAAAAATTTTATACACATCGACTGCGGCGGCAAAAGAAATAATTTATATGAGGTGAAAACATAATGACTGACAATGTTATAGAATTCTCAATGGATTTATTTTTCAGCGGCGTACTTGGTCTGCTGGCGTGGTTCTTCGGAGGCTTTGATGTGCTATTGAAGGTCTTGATTGTCATGATAGTTATTGATTATGCAACGGGGCTGTCGATCGCTTGGCTCGATAACGCGCTTTGCAGTTCGGTAGGCTTTCGGGGGATCACGAAAAAATGTATCATGCTCTCATTCGTCGGGATTGCGCATTTGATGGATATGATAATTCCTGACGATCACGGGGCTATCCGCTCGATAGTGTGCCTGTTCTACATCAGTAACGAGGGTAAAAGCATAATCGAGAATGCACACCGACTCGGCGTTCCGTTCCCCAATGAATTACTGAAACATTTTGATTTTATACACAAGGACGAGAAAATAACTTGCGATAAAAGCGTTTCAGAGTGAATATACACAAAAAATTTCAGCGAGGTGTATATTTATGAGAAATCCAGAATTATTAACCGCTGACGGAGCAAATGAAAATATTGCGTCGCTATATTACAAGGACAATTGCAGTGTGATAAAAATCGTTAACGCTGTAGAAGAAAGCAGCACAGGCGAAGAATTATCAGCCAATTTGAACAAGTTAAAACTTTTCAGCAAATTTTACCCCGACCGAGAGACCGCCGATTATGCACGCGTGGTAATGACAGACCCGTTCGGCAACAAGCATTATCTCAAGGCCGAGAAGTAACACTATTTTTTCAGCAGCTTATGAAGTTTTCTACGTATTAAATCGATTTGCCGGAGGAGATTCAGATTTTTTTCTTCGGCGATTCGCAATTCATCATACAACTTTTCAATCTCTGACTGCCTCTCATCATCGCTTAGAGCGTCAAAATTTTCACTCTCAATTTCTGACTCTTCGCTTTTGTGTCTGCGTTCCCATATTGCTGCAAAACCTCGCGGGCCGGGCTTGTATGCCTCGACAGATTTTCGCGGAATGAGCCAGCGTTTGCCGATTCTGATTGTCCCGTCAAATTTTCCCTGCCTGCAAAGAAGTCCCACGCTGCTTTTCTTGTAATTCAGGATTTCGGCAGCCTCATCAATTGATACAAATTCGGATATGTCCATAAAATTTTTTTGCCTCCTGATTAAAATTTACGCATATTTTATCACAGAAAAATTATAAATATACTTGCATAATAATTATTTAGAGTTAATATAACGTCATTAAACGAAAGGAGCATTAAATCATGAAAAACGTAGTATTCATCAAAAATTTTGAAGACAATCAAGAAATTAACAAGACAATTTACTGGAGCTACAAGAAAAGCAAAGAGTCAGGAAATGAGCTTATCGATTTCAGCGGTACAGTTTGGGCGCGCGAGATCCCCGAAATAGCGGAAACATTGCGCAGTGCAGGCGTTAAGGAGTTCACGATTTCACAACAGGCCAGCAATTTACTTGAAAATATGGCGGCGTTCACGAAATGCGGATTTAATGTCAGCGGCATTGCAGAAATTAATTCAACTTACCGCAATTACGAGACTAACGAGTTTGAAATTATCCCGGCGGTTCTCATGAAGTCAGAATAAAAAATTTTTCGGCTGTAGTGAAAATTATCGCCGTTTTTCCTGCTTATAAATGTTAATAAAGACTTGCATAATAATTATTTA
>JAFSXS010000045.1 GCA_017443945.1 Synergistaceae bacterium | reverse complement strand
TGTCAAAGTCGAGAAGGCCGAAGGAACAGAAACAGTCTCTGATGATAAACCGCTTGAAGAAGGCGACGTACTCACAGAAGACGATCTTGCGGAAATAATCGACAACGCAGAGACTTCAAATGATGTCGAATTAGTGTCCGGTGATGCAGTTGTTGTGATCGGCGATGACGGAGCAATGACAGAGAAACCAACAGAGACTCCGACAGAAGACGAGACAACAGCAGAAGCCACGGCAGAAGAACCCGCAAAACCTGAAGAATCATCAGCAGAGCCTGAAGAGACTCCCGCAGAGTAATTCAGAATTTGCGCAGTAAAAAAATTTCCCCGTCGTAATGGCGGGGATTTTCTTTTATGGTCAGGAATTTATTTTATAAATGGCCACGAAGCAATAAAAATTTCAGGAAATATAAATCTTGTCTTGAGGTATGCAAAAATTTCTGTTCCGTAAATCATCGTGATAAAGCACCCAAGCGACAAAAACGGCACAAGCGGTATACTTTCATGTTTTCCCCAGTGTAAGCGGCCTATTAACATCAAGATAACGCACCAAACGCCCCCGATCATTATTCCCAAGTAAAGCGCAAATAAATTAAATCGAAGTCCAAGCACACCGCCGAGTCCTCCCATAAAAAACGCGTCCCCCCAGCCCATTCCTCCGCGCGATAAAATTATTATTACTGCGAAAACAGCAAAACCGGCAAACGCTCCCAATGCTCCGTCAAATATTGCTGGAATCCCTCCCGCAGTGCGAATTATAAGACCTATAACACCCGTCGAAATTGTGAAAAGGTCAAATACATCACCGCTCTCTATATCAGTAAGCGAATTAACGAGCAAACCGCATGAGCCTGCACTCACAAGTAAGCCCGCCCACGAAACGCCGTATTTAGCAGCAATTATTACACCCGCAAGAGCCGCAATTATTTCAACAAGTAAATATCTGATTGAAAGTTTTGCACCGCAATTTTTGCACTTTCCGCGCTGCATTAAATATGATATGATCGGGATTAACTCAATCGGGGTTAAGACGTGATTGCAGGACTCGCAAATTGATCTTTCATTGCCCCACCACGATTTATTTTGAATGCTTCTATGAGCTGCAACGTTCAAGAATGAGCCAAGACACGCACCTATAACGCCCGAAAGTATAATAATGTATGCATTCATTAACGCCACCTCGGTTTTCGCTGGTAAATTTCTCCGCCGTAGAACATGCGTTTATTTTTCTTTTTCTCGTCATCGTCGCTGCTGCCTGTAACTTTTTTTAGCGCGTCTTGAAGTTCTTCGGCCTCAAGATAACGTCTCGCCCTGTTTTTCTTGTATGAAGATAACTCCCTGTCAAGCCAGCCCATTTCTATAAGCTCTTGAACGTCGCGAGGGTCTGCCCCTATTGCGTCGGAAAGTTTAACGAAATCAATTTTTTCGTCGTCGTTGTCCCGCAAATAGTCGTGTGAATGCGTGTAAACCTCTTCAAGCCGTCTGAAGCAGTCAAGACAAACTTTGACCGGCCCTCCCTCGTAATTAAAGACTTTCCCGCAGAGTTTGCAAGATTTAAGCAATAATAAGCACCTCCCATAAAGTTATTTGCGTTTATAAATTTTTCCGCCGTAAGTAGTGATTCTCATTTTCTCGTTTAATTTCTCGACTGCCTGCTCAAATTCAAGCGCAAGTTTTTGACGGTCTGACAAGTCCCGCCCGTATGTCTGAATGTCGCGTTCAATGTAGCCGAGTTCTATTAATTCTTGAATATCTTTTGCGTCGATTTCCAGCTCGTCGGATAAATAATCAATGTCAAAATTTTTCTCTTTGCTGTTCTTGATGAAATTATGAATCCTGCTGTATAAATTTTCGAGTCGTCTCAGGCAGTCAATACAGAAATCGCGTTTGTTTATCTCTGAGTCGAAAAGTTTTCCGCAAGATTTGCAGGCCGTTAATGACAAATAAATCACTCCCCATAAAAAATTTTTGCTTGGCCGTACTGTTGAAATTTACGCAAATTAATTATTTCATAATAAGTATATTTTACAATGACATGATAATATTTAGGTGAAAATTTTATGAGATTTAAAGGAGGAAATTATGACGCTGAAATTTTTTGTGAAGTTCCTGCGAATTTTGCCGGATAATTTTGCGTTAATGTTCGGAGCTTTTGTCGGGCGGGTCTTACATCTTATATTATGGAAAAAAGTAGATTTATGCGAGAGTCGCTGCGTTAAAGCACTGGGAGTCGGTGTAACTCTTGCACGTGAGATAATAAAAAAGTCATTTATAAATTTGGGAATGTCGGCGGTAGAATTTATTAGAATCCCGGTGATTAAATCTCGATTGCCGGAGCTGATAAAATTTGATGAGTCGAGTCAAAAAATTTTGCGTGAAGCTCTTTCGCGCGGTCATGGCGTTATTTTAATGTGCACACATATGGCGAGCTGGGAATTAGTAGCGGCTAGATTCGTTCAGGCAGGTTTTGACTTGCACGCCGTATACACGCCCCAACGTGATAATAAGGTCAACGCAATTATATCTGACATACGCGAAAATTTTACTAGAATGCACATGATTACAAGTGAAGGCAGCGGACTGCGTGAAATATTTAAAGTCTTGAAGTCAGGCGGAATAATTGTAATAATGCAGGACTTAGACGCGCGCAAGGACGGAATAATCACAAAATTTCTAGGAATGAACGCAAGCACCCACGAAGGAATCGCGAAATTGTATCACAAATTTAAATGTCCTGTTATTCCTCTGCGTTATGTGCGGGACTGGAAGAATCCGGCTCATCATGTTGCAACGATAACTGAAATTTTGAGCGACAGACTCGACAAAAATGGACATGAGTTCGGCGAAGACATCACAGAAAGTATAAATCTCTGCAATCAAGTTATAGAAGGCTGGATAAAGGAGACTCCAGACCAATGGCTATGGATTCTAGACAAATGGCAGTACGGACAAAAAATTAATAAATTGCAATAGAGCCGGCTTTTAACTCGTTATAGCAATAATTATAATAGTTCCTGCAAGAGTCGTTATAATCGTGTGAATCTCACTGCGCAATAAAATTTTTGTGTCAAATTTTCCCGTCAAATCGCTAATTTTCAACACAGCCGGCCAGAATCTTTTAACGCGTTTGCAGTAATTATTATATTCAGTGCCGAACTTAGCGCGCAAAAAATTTTCTTCATGAGGGATTATCACAACCACGTAAATTAAATAAAAGCTGACTACAAATATTATTACCGCGTAAATACCTGCAATAATGCTCCATCCGAGTCCGATTAAGAAATTTCCGAAATATAAAGGATTCCGCATTAAAGCATATGGCCCAGTTTGAGCGAGTCTAAGTGCTTTTACGTTTTCGCCGCGATAAAGCCCGATAAAACCCGCTGCCCAGCACCGCCAAATTTGTCCGGCCAAGATAATAATAATTCCTGAAAAAATTTGCAGAGAACTTGTTTTACTGCCATATGCCGCAAATAAAATTACCGCAAATAAAAGAGTCCAGAGTCCTCCGCGCATTCTGAATATAAATTCTCGAAATTTCTGCATTTATTTATCCTGCTTTAACATTTCTGATTCTGGTGATGCGCCTTTGTGCAAATTTTCGCTGACTCCCCAGCCTAACATGCGAATAACTACTACAACGCCCATAAAAATCGAAATATAGTCCGTGAAGAACCTGCAAATTATTGACATTATACCGGCCATGTTCTCAGGCATTAAGACAGAATAAAGCAATGCTCCGCCGCCCTCTGCAATACCGCTAGCTCCCGGAGTCGGCACAAAATATAATATGAACATAAATACAGCCTGCACAGCTATTGTCTGCGTGTACTTGAACGGCAGCCCTACAGCACTCATTAAAACGGGAAGAACGCTAAAAAGTGATAATAAATGCAGGACAGATAATATCACAGCTAGAACGAGCCAAATTTTTCCGGAATTAAACGCGAGCCTGAAATTTAATATGTAGTTATCAACTTCTTTGTCGAGCCAGTGAATAATTTTTATGACTGTACGATTTGAGCGCATGAAATTAAATCTTCTAAGCCACATGATAACAACGCGAATCAATTTTTTCACGAGATCAGGTTTAATTATAGTAAATGCGATAAATGCCCATGTTGCAAGAATTACGATAAACACGTAAAAGACTAACCCCTTCAAAAACGGGCTGCCCTCTAAAATTTCAGGATCAAGCATTAACACGCCCGGCACAGCAAGAGTCAATATTAAAACCGTCAGCATAGTACGTATTAAAGTTATCGCTATGCCCTTGCCGACCGGGATTCCTTTTTTGTAGAGTGCATAAACTTGGAAGGGTCCGCCGCCGCTCTGCATGGGAGTAACAGCACTGCCGAAATAGTTAAGCCACGTTAAGACAATTCCCAGCGAGAAAGAAACTTTTTCCTGTGCAGCAACAGCAAGCGCGCAGAATCTCCCCGCATCACATACCCACGCGAGAAACACAACACAAAGCGCAAGCAATAATTTCAATTTATCCGCATGTAACAGCGAATTTATAGTTTGCTCGTCGACACTTCTGAAAATTATTATTGCAGACACACCGAATGCAAGCAGAATAAATATTATTAAACCTTTTCTCAGAGACAAGTTATTAAATCCTCCGTCATGAATAATTATATTTATTATAACCTGTAAATAACAATTTGCGCGAAATTCCTGACTGTGAAAATTTTTATCAATGCTATAATTTTATTGCAATCCGGCCGGGAGAGGTCGGACGAATCACAGAAAATCAAAGACTGCCTAAGCGGGGAATGGAACCCCACTCAAGCAAATAAAAACGACTTGGCCGGAAGAGGTCGGACAAATCGTAGAAGTAATGAAAGACTACCGAAATAGGGAGTGCTAATCCCACTTCAGTAAGTCTTCCAAAGGAATAACAAACTAGTGGGTCAACCCCCAGCGTACGAGCCTTAAGAAAAGCTCAAGGACTGTTGCAGTAATAGAAATGTATTGTAACAGTTCTATTATTTTATTGAGGATGTCCTTCACTGGTAATCACCTCCTTTCGGCCAATATAGACCGCACAGGAGATGTCCCCCGGCGAGTCCCGTCCAGTAATAAAACCTGAACGCCTCTCCGTTTGTTATTCTATCATGAAATTATTTGCTGCTTGATTAAGTTCTTTGCGACGTTATATTTTTGCGAAATTAAATTTACTATGTCCCGGACGCTTGAGCCGTTTTGCTTTAATAAGAGTGCTTCAGCCTTCCATGAGTCAGAGTCATTTATTTGCGTGCAGCCTTCGACGATTAATACAAGTTCGCCTTTTACGCCATTATTGACTCGTTCTAGTATTGTGCTTAAATTTCCGCGTATTGACTCCTGAAAAATTTTGCTTATCTCACGAACTAATGCCGCGCCCCTGTCCCCAAATGAATTAATCATGTTCGTTATGTGTCTTGCTGCTTTATGAGGCGAAATATAGAAACATAGAGTCATTGAAAGTTTGCTTACTGAGTCAAATAATTTAATGCGCTCTCCAGACTTTTCCGGCGGAAATCCCAGAAAAATAAAGGGCTGCGGATTTATCCCCGACATTAACAAAGCTGGCAGCAAAGCACTTGCACCGGGCAGAACATCAACGGGCAAATTTTCATCTAGTGCGCGTCTAAGCAAAATAAATCCCGGATCCGATATTCCCGGAGTCCCTGCGTCAGAAATTACGGCAATTTTCGCACCTTCACGCAATTTTTGCAGCAAAATGGGTAATTTCTCATTCTCGTTATGCAAATGAAATGATGTCAAATTTTTGTGAATATCATAATGACTCAATAAAATATTTGACGTTCTTGTATCCTCACACGCTATTAAATCAGCCTCACGCAACACACGCAAAGCCCTCAACGTTATATCTTCAAGATTCCCGATTGGAGTCGGCACAAGGGTCAAAGGCATTTTCTCACTCTCTCACTAAATCAATAACTGTAACTTCAGGAGGAGCAAATAATCTCATGCAAGGGCCGTTATAACCTGCTCCGTTGCTCACGTAAATATAACCGCCTGAATTTTTCGATAGTCCCTGAGGAATCCAGCCTTCTAACCAGCTTCTATAATAACCGACCGGCCAAAATTGCCCCCCGTGAGTGTGCCCAGATAATTGCAAGTCAAAATTTCCCTGTGCGTCTTGCGGCAAATATGGTCTGTGCTTGATGACTAACACGAATTTATCAGCGTCTTCAGGTGTGAGCAAAAATTTTATCCAGCTGTGAAATTTATTTTTTCTGTCTTCAACGCCGATTATAACGAGTCCGCCAGTGTCAGCCCGTTCATCACTTAATAATTTAAAGCCTGACTCACGGAGAATATTTATAAAATCGTCGTAGTAACGTGTGAGCATGTAATCATTCTCATGATTGCCGTTTACCGCAAATGCTCCCAAAGGCGCACTTTTGGCAGCTCGTGAAAGTCTCGAAATTTCTTGCGTCCAGTATGACATATTGCCGTCAAAAATATCTCCGCACATTATAAATATATCCGGACTCGATTCTTCGATTAAGCGCATGACTCTATCAAAGTGTAATGACGTGTAAATGCCTCCTAAGTGTAAATCTGTTATGTATGTGATTCTGATTCTGTCGCGGCCTTCAGGTAATTTATGAGTCTTTATTGTAATTTCTCTAGTCTGCACAAAATAAGCCTCAAGCAAGCACCACACTACTCCGGCACAAGTCAGCATTACAGAAAATAAAACTTTTCGCTTCGTGAAGGGCTTGAATCCGGTCAAAATATTTACTATCATGAATCCCATAAACGCAAGAATCGTTATGATTATCCATGTTATACAGAGTCCCCCGGAAATTTCACTGAGTCTGAAAGGTTCAGGCAGACGCAAGAAAAAAATTATGTGATTCCTGAATATAAACGCGATAAACCAGAATAACGCCCAACACACAAATAAATTTCTTATGACGGGACTAATTCCGGCCTGCTGTAATTTACGATATACAAAATATTCAAGCCAGATCGATATAAACCATAATATAAGCGATAAAAGCATATAAAAATTTTTCTCCTCGAGTCAATATTAAAGCTCATAAGCACGCAGAATTTCAGGTGTATAATTTCCTGACTCATCACGAACTATTAACGGCGGCAAAAGAGTCAAGCCTTCCCCTCCGTCCTTTATTGATTCTAGCAGAAAAACGCCCGAATTATTATTTATTGACGGGTAAACAGGCCTTAACCGCTTGGGAATCAAATTTTTTGCGAGCATTGAATTAATAAATATCGGCAGCCTCTCACTTGTGAAAATCGCAAATAAACGGCCTTTACTCTTCAGGACTCTTGCGGACATTTCGGCGACATCATCGGGGGTGCAGGAAATTTCTAATCTTGCAATAGAACGCGCTAAAATGGGACTCGTTCTGCTCCTCGATAATGACTCGTAGGGCGGATTAATTATCACTGAGTCATAATATTCACGAGCTAATAAATTTTTGTCGCGCAAATCTCCCGTTAAAAATTTCACCCGTGAGTCAAGAAAATTATTTATCGCGTTTTCCTGTGCGAGCTTGATTAAATTTTCCTGAATGTCAATCCCCGTTATATTTACATTTTTGAATCTTAACGCAAGAATCAACGAGACAGCACCCGACGCACACCCTGCTTCTAAAAAATTTACATGGCCTGAACGATATTTGACCCAGTGAGCTAATAAAATCGTATCTAAATTCACTCTTGGGCCGTTCATGGGCTGAAGGAGTCTTAATTTGCCGCTAAAAATTTCATCGCAGGTTACTTCAGGAGACATATAATTTTCTTGAACGCGTTAAATCTGTGTGATATGGTATTCTTAATTTGTGAGGGAAGCTCGGCAAAAGTTTTATCATAACCGTCCGGAATAAATACAGGATCATAGCCGAAACCGTTAGAACCAGCCGGAGAAAGCGCAATTTTTCCGTAACAATAGCCGAGACTGATAAACGTGTAATCATCAGGAACGCAGAGAGCCAAAGCCGTCGCAAATCTTGCATTACGATTCATTTTGCCATTAAGACTCGACAACAGCCACGAAACTTTATCACCGTCAGAACCCTGCATTATCCGAGCTGAAAAAATTCCGGGCGCACCGTCAAGCGCGTCAACCTCGAGTCCGCTGTCATCAGCAAGACAGGGCAAATTAATTTTTTCTGCCCACGCCTGAGCCTTTAACATCGCATTTTGCTGGTAATTTCTGCCGGTCTCATCAACAACTAATTTCGCAATTTCAGGAGCAAATATTATTTCTCGTGCAAAACTTGAAGCTAACTGCTTGAACTCTTGAAATTTTCCCGCGTTACCGGTTGCGATAACTAATTTATTTATCATTTCGGCATCTTCCAAGCGACTCCGAGATCGACATCACCGGCCTTATTAGTCGGAGTCTTAGAGTCAATCAAGAATCTAATCTGCGTAATCGGCGAAAAATTTTCTGTCATTGTGCGAACTATACCGGTTAAGAGCAAAAGACTTTTTCTCTTGCCTGAACTTGCTAACGACGAAGCAAACTGCCCCGACATGTCGAGAAAGGCCGTATCAGCATTTCTGAACACGTGAAGCAGCTTAATTTTTTCCGCGTTTGGAAGCTCACTTAATGTGATAATTGCGTTAATTGCGTCTGAAATATTATCTTCGGGCGTTTTTTGCGAAAAATTGCGTGTCGTCTGAGCTATAGAGTCATTCATTACGTGATAGAGATTCAACGAAATTTGCGGTGCTCCCGGTGCGGGATTATTTGCGGCTCTTGTGCGCTGATTCTCCTGTAATTGCGATAAATCTTCCTGATTCTCGACTCTGTCTTCAGGCTTCAATAATAATTTTCTGTCAAGTATATTCACGACCCATGACGTTCCGAGATAACCAAGCACAAAGAATAAAAGCAGTATGCTCAACCACGATAAAATTCGCAGTAATAACGGCGTGCGTTTTTCTTCCGGACGTGCACGGGGGACTCTTACCGGCTGCCTTCTTCGTGTTACAGGCCGTGAAGGTGCTCTATTATTAGTTGTATTTGCTATGCGTCTAACTGGCGGCAATTTTCTATTTACCTTCTTTCATGATTCATTATTTCAGGTAGTTAATAATTCCTTCTGTCATAGCATTTGCTATTTTCTGTTGATAATCCTTTCTTGTCAATAACTGCGACTCGATCGGGTTCGTTACAAAGCCTAATTCAAGCAATACTGCCGGCATTCCTGCACCCCTTAACACAAAAAACGGGGCTTGAGCGACTCTTCTCATCGGTAGTTTATTTCTCACGCCTGCACGATGTAAAGCTGATGCAAAATCGGTACTCTCACTAATTTTATTATTTTGCTGCATATCGCCGAGAATGCGTAATAACATTTCTGTCCGCTTGTCAACGTTAGCAGTATCAAAGCCGCGTCCTTCAACGTATTCGCGATTTTCGACCTTTGCGAGATTCATTGCGTCCTTGTCGGTAGGAAGTGCCATTATATAAATCTCGAAGCCTGTCATTGATTTTTTCGACGGGAGCGCGTTTACATGGACACTCACAAATAAATCTGCGTTCACGTTATTTGCTATGTCGGTGCGTTCCTGCAGCTTTAAATATACATCAGTCCGGCGGGTCATTACGACATTAAAGCCTCTTGCAGTCAAAGCGCGTTCGAGTTCAAGACCTACAGAGAGATTTACATCTTTTTCCTTGACTCCATTGTCCATAGCTCCGGGATCTTTTCCGCCATGCCCGGGATCTATTACGACAGTTTTTTTGCCGGTTAAATTACGTCTTGGAGTTGGAGTCGGACTCGGATTCATCGGAATAGTTATCGCTGGTCTATTAGGCACATTAGGAGTCGGAATCACAACGGGTGCGGGCTTGGGTTTGTCAGGTACAGCAGGAACAGGAATTTTTACGGGTTCAGGTGCGGGACGTGAAGGAGTCTGAAGCTGCGTGATAATATTAGCCGGCTGTGAAGTCCTGATTATCTGCATTTGTTCAGGGAAGAAGAAATCAAATACTATTCTGCGCGGGTTATCGAGAATTAATTTATCAATCTTGACAAATCCGGGAGCAGTAAAAATTAAATCAATTCCCTTACTATTTCGCAAAGATTGTATCTGCACATTTGAGAACGGCGACGAAAAATTTTCAGGCGAAGACTCAAATAATGCGTGAATTGACCCGTTCAATAAATAAACCTGCGGGCTTGATCCGTCGTCAACATCAATTACTGCGCGAATTTTCTTGCTTGAAGTCTCGTGCGAACTCCATCGTATTGATTTTGCTGTCCCGTTATAATTTTCGCGTCTTGGCCTTCTTGAGTCTTCCGGCCTGAATGATTCGTATTTATCAGCCTTTGACGGTGCATTATTATTTTTCGGCGCAGAAGCAATTACAACAGGAGTCGGAGCTGGTGCAGGTGCAGCAAATATCGGTGCAGGTTCAGGAATATTAATCGTTGCAGGTTCGGGAGCTTGTGCACGAACAGGAGCAGGAGCAGGAGTCGGAACAGGAATATTTACAGGTGCGGGAGCTGGTCTCGGTGCTGGCTCGTCAAAGATTCCTAAATCCATTTCACGCCTTTGAGCATTTGCCATCGTCGCAGCTAAATTAGTATTTGAACGGCTGAATCTGAGTCTATTATTCGGCCCCGATCCTGCAGAAGGCTGAAAAATTGCTATTGCGCTGAACGTGTCAACCCATAATTTTCCGTCTCTGTCAACAGGCGATGACGTCAACGGCACGAGAGTAAATCCCCTCCAAGCCGCCGCAGAATTTGCAATGACTCGAAGCTGAGTCCCTCCTCGCGTTAAAATTACTTCCTCGCCCTTCCTCGATGACGCAAAACCGAACAACCGCCCGACATCCTCAACCGAAACGAGAAAATTTGCGCCCGAGTCAATAGTCCTGACTGCCCCGATAGAATTTGCTCCCCTGTACAACGAGGCATCACCCCACGCAAGAGAAGCAAATAACAGCAAAATTATTATCGACGCAATAAAATAAAACTTGCGCATAAAACTTTATTCGCTGTCGTCCAAAATCTGGTCAAGCTCGAACAGACTCGACACGTCAAGCAGCAAAATCAATCTGTCATCAGCAGGCTTTGCTACCCATAAAACATAACGCCTATCAATCGACGACGATAATTTTGTAGCGACTTCTAATTGAGAGTCATAAATCGTCAGGACTTCACGAACAGAATTTACAATCATTCCGAACGTTACATCATTTATCGCAATTACAACTATTCTAGCTTCATCAGTAAGAGGACGGCCGGCCATCCCTATTTTCAAGTGCATATCAAAAACGGGGACAATCGTACCGCGCAAATTAATTACTCCGCGAATATATGCCGGTGCATTAGGGACTCGCGTAATAAATGACGGGACTCTGACAATCTCACGTACTAAATTAACATCAACGCCGAAATTTTCACGGCCAAGAGTGAACACTAAATTTATATGCTCTTCTCCGAGTGCCTCAACGTCTAAATCTCTGAAATCTTGATCTACTGTTTTACGTGAAGCATCTAATTTCTGAATATCTGCCAAAAAATTCTACCTCTTTTTTTCTCGTAAATTAATCCTGCCCCGCAAAAAAATTTTTTCACGAGACAGGCAATAATATATCATATTCTATTTTTGTGAGTCAGTTTCGGCGATTTCTGCGAGTTTCAATGCTCCCATAATGCCCTGATTGTCGTTAAGTGCTGCCGGTACTACATAGCTGTTGATGTTGCGTAATTCTTTAGTGTCAATATAATTATTAATTTCCTCGAGCAAATATTTTCGGATTAACGGGAATAATTTAGCCTGATGCATGATCCCGCCGCCCAAAATAATTTTCTGAGGACTCAACATGAGAGTAACAGCCGTGAGAGCCTGCGAAATATAACGTGCTTCAAATTCCCATGCTTGATCGTTGTCTGCTAATTCTTTCGGTGATTTTCCCCAACGCTCGTGTAATGCAGGGCCGCACGCCATACCTTCAAAGCAGGCACCATGACTCGGACAATGGCCTTTGTAGTTATCGCCCTCGACTCTTACCATTTTAATATGTCCGATTTCTGGGTGTAACATTCCGTGAATTAAATGACCGCCGCTCATTGCGCCCATTCCGATTCCTGCGCCGATTTTGATATATACTGCATCAGCGAGACCCTTTGCAGCTCCCCACATAATTTCGCCGAGTAAAGCTGCGTTAACGTCCGTATCAAGTCCGACAGGAATATTTAACGCGTCTTTGAGAGTCTTCACGATCGGGAAATTGCGCCACGCGATTTTTGGTGTATTTAACACATTTCCGTAAGTGCTTGAATTTTTGCGTACATCAACGGGGCCGAAACTTCCGACTCCTAATGCTGTTATTGCTTCCTCGCCTTCAGGAACGTTTAATTTTGCCCTGAAATATTCTAAAACTTTTGACATTGTCTCGTCGGGCGTAGTGGTCGTGATAACTTCTTTCTCAAGGACTTGCCCGTTTTCATCACCGACAGCACAAATAGTTCTGCTTCCGCCGGTTTCTAATGCTCCGTATAACATTATTTGAATAACCTCCCCCAGAATCCCGGCACTTGCTGTTTATCTTGTGCTTGAGATTCTTTCTTTGCTTGTTCTTTCCTAAATTCTGATAAATCTGCGTTTCTGATATTACCTCTCAACGGCAAAACGCTCTTGGGATTAACTGATAATTCATCGACTCCCATCTTCAAAAATTCTTCTGTAAGAGTCGGATCTGCTCCAAGTTCGCCGCAAATGCCAACCCAAGTATTATGTCTGTGTCCTGCTTCTATTGTCTCGCGGATGAGTCTTAATACTGCGGGATGGTGAGTGTCTGCAAAATCTTCAAGATTCGCGCTTTGTCTGTCGATTGCACATGTATATTGCGTTAAATCATTTGTGCCGAGCGAGAAAAAGTCTACTTCGGGTGCTAGTTCATCAGCGCAAAGGGCTGCAGCAGGAGTCTCGATCATGATTCCTATTTCGTATTTGCCGATTTTAACGCCTTCTGACTCTAATTCTTTCCTGCACTCTTCGAGAATTTCTTTGCACTTCACGACTTCCCAGCGGCTGATAATCATAGGGAACATTATTCCCAAATTTCCGAACGCCGACGCACGCAATAAAGCCCGTAACTGACGCTTGAAAAATTCCGGGCGCTTGAGACAAATTCTAATTGCTCTGAAACCTAACGCGGGGTTGTCTTCCTTGTCGAGATTCATATAATCAATAGTTTTGTCTGCTCCGATGTCGCACGTTCTGATTACTACAAGACGTGGCGCAAGTGCTTCGAGAACTTTTTTGTATGCTGCAAACTGTTCGTCTTCGGTCGGATCTGTCTTGCTGTTGAGATAAACAAATTCTGACCTGAACAAGCCGACTCCTTCTGCATCATTCTCGATTACTGCGTTAATATCTTTAGGGCCGCCGATATTAGCGTAAACTCTAACTTTCTGGCCGTCTTTGGTCTCGCTGGGTTTGCCTTTGAGCTCCTGTAACGCTGCTTCTTTCCTTCTGTCTTCTGCCTGCTTTGCTGACAACTCGTCAATAATTTTCTGTTCAGGCTCGATATAAATGCATGAGTTATAACCGTCAAGAATCGCAAATTTTCCGTCCCAGTCGTCAGAAATATCCTTGCATTGAATCAAAGTAGGGAGATTCATGCTTCGTGCCAAAATCGCCGTATGACTGTTAGAACTTCCCTGACGAGTAACGAGTCCGAGCAGCAAAGATTTATCAAGTTTTACAGTTTCTGACGGTGCCATATCTTCAGCTACTAAGATTGACGGATCTTTACCCTGCAAACTTTCTGTATCATTGCCGAACAAAACATCAAGCATAGCATTTTTGAGGTCGATAACGTCTGCGCTTCTTGCCTGAAAATAGGGATCGTCCATATTTCTGAACATTTCTGCAGCGGCCTCGAATCCGTCACGTACTGCAAATTCTGCTGTGTGATTGTCATTAATGATTTCTTTGCAGGAGTCAATTAAATCATCATCATCGAGCATTAACGCGTGAGCTTCAAAGATTCCGGCTGTTTCTTTGCGGCCCTCTTTCATTTCCTTATCGTATAGGGCGTTCTGCTGTTCCTGAACTTTTACGCGGGCGGACTCGAATCTTTCGAGTTCTGAGTCAATGCTTGCCGGTGCGCCTTCGTTAATCTCGTAAACGGGGACTTTGTAAATTTTTATCTTGCCGATTCCTATACCGTTGACAATTTTTATGCCCTTAAAGACTTGCATAATTAGAAATTCTCCTTCAAGAACTTTTCGATTGCGGCTGCACAGGCTTCTTCGTCTTCACCTTCTACGCGCACTGTTACTTCGTCGCCTTGAACGATACCCATTCCCATTAATTTCATCAGGGAAGTTGCTTTTGCGCTTTTGTCGCCCTTAATGAATGTAGCTGTACTCTTGAAGTTCTTGGCCTCTTTCACGAGAAGACCTGCGGGGCGTGCGTGAATACCTACCGGATCAGTTATTACATACTTAAATTCTTTCATAGCGTATTACTTCCTTTCGTGCTGAGTAAAATTTTAATGGTGTTATGCAAATTATAATATAGAATCACAATTTTTCGCACTGAATTAAAAATTTCTCTTGACGCAAAATATTTCGTCGTGTAAAATTCTTTAGTCATTTAACGAGAGGGCCTATAGCTCAAGTGGTCAGAGCCACCGGCTCATAACCGGAAGGTTCTTGGTTCGAGTCCAAGTAGGCCCATGCGATAAAAAATTTAGCTCCTGATTATGTGTCGGGAGCTTTTGTTTTGTCTTTTCCGCCGCCGAGCAGGGTGGGCGGGTGGGGCGAGGCGGCGGCCTTCTAATAATTTCTATGACGCTTTTATGTTGCGATAAATTTTATATGACTCCTTCAACGAGTTTATATCATCTTATAGCAAACGCACTTGAATATCTGTAAAAACTTTTGCATGTTCACGCCGTAAAATACATTTATGCTGCGACCGACGGAAACAGCCAAAAAGTTTTTCGCCCTTGACTTTGTCTGTATAGATTAAAAAGTGTTCTCGCAATATTAATAATTTCTATGACGCTTTATGTCGTGATAAATTTTCATGACTCCTTCAACGAGTTTATATACATCAGGTTTCAGCACGTGAACAATTTTCAATGACTCCGCCCTGTCAAGCAAATCTTTTACCATTATTGACGAGAATAATATAACCGGTAAATCTGCTGTTCTCTCGTCCTGCCTTAGAGTCTCAACTAAGCTCAAACCGTCAAGCAATGGCATTTCAATATCAGATATTAGCAGGTCAAAATTTTCGCCCTGATCGAGTAATAATTTTCTTGCCTCGACTCCGTCCTTAACGGGATAAATGCTCGTGAATCCTGACTGCTTGAGAACATCGCAAGTTTGTTGACGCAATAACGGCGAGTCATCAGCAACAAGTATATGAAAATCTTCAACATGGCCGATTTGACGCTGAAACGCGCTTAACTTGCCTTGATCGAACATATGTTCAGCTACTGCCGGGGCTGTCTCCTGAATAATTGCTTCATAGTCAAGCAATAAAATATTTCTTTCGTCGCGCTTTATTATGTATAAGACCCATTTTAACGAGACACCGCGCATTTTCGACGAGTCTAAATCTTCAGCGTTAACCTGCCTGATTCTTTCTACGCCGTCAACGAGGAATCCCAATTTTATGTCATTAAATTCTACGACCATTACTTTTGTTTGATCTATCGGGACGGGCGAGTCAATTCCTAAAAATATTCGCAGGTCAATTAATGGGAGAGTCGCTTCTCTAATTGTTGTTATGCCTATGAATGCCGGAGTCTTTGTCGGGATCGGCCTGCAACCTGTCCAACGTAAAATTTCGCGCGTTTTATTAACGTTTATAGCAAATGCTTCTTTTCCCAGAGTAAATACAACTACCTCCCATTTACGGCTGGCAGCTGCAACGGTTTTCTTTTCTTCCATGATAAAAAATTTTCTGCCTCCCATTATGATTTAATAAATTCGAGTCAGATAGATTATAGCAAAGATTGAGCATGATATAATAATAAAAACTTTTCACACACTATTTCACGGGAAAAAATAATTTTACTAATACTTTTACCAATACAAGAATATAAAAATTTTTAAGTAATCGCAATAATTAACGAGTCAAAAAATTTTTCTATGAGCTAAAAATTTACGTGCGAGTCTTCACAAAAAATTTTATGCGCTAAAAAATTTATGGCACTTACAGCAAAATATTTTATAGCACATTATTACAGCTCAATGCAGTTAATTTATCGCGCGAACACGTTCATCCCGCCCACCCGCCCGCCCGGATTGAAGGGGTAGCGCGAACAAAGAAAAAATTTTAAATCAGCACAAAACTTGAATGATAACGCGCTATAATTTCACGTGTATATAAATTCTCAACAGAAAGGAATGTTACAAATTGTTTAAGCCTCACAGAATTTTTCTGACGCTTCTTGTTCTCTTGATGTGCGTAACAGTATCGCAGGCCGCCGCGCCTCGTTCTAATATGCCCGCAGGAGTTCAGAGCTTCGCACCTACAGGAACAGTCCCGGAAAATGTCTCGTTTAGAATCGTCTTCAGAAATCCTGTAGTCAATCGCAGTCAAGCGGGAAAAATGATTACTCCTGAAAACAGGTTATTCCCGTTTGAAGTCAATCCACCGTTACAGCTTGAAGGACGCTGGCAGAATGAACGCACTTTTACAGCGAGACTTCTTGCGCCTTTGAAGGGTGCGACGACTTATACTGCGACTCTTCGCGATAATTTGCGCGACAGACGAGGAAATCAAATCGGCCCCGGTTCGTTCAGATTCCAGACTGAAGGATTATCGCCGACTGATATTCAAGCATCAATGGGCAAGAACGGAAACGCATATTTTACGCTGAATTTCAACATGCGAATCGATCCGGCAAGACTCAAAGGCTTTATGCGCATAAAAAATTCAGAAGGCCGCGAGCTTGCATATAACATTAACGGTGCTTTACCTTCAAGAACGATTCGAGTCGCTGTTCCCGTGCAAAAATCTTCGTCAAGACAGAGATTCACTGTTACAATCGCAGCAGGACTCAAATCAGGCGAAGGCGATATGGGAATCGACCGCGATATAACAGAAACAGTTATATTAGATCCGTTATTGATGGTGCAAAGTTTGAGACCCGACGAAAACCTAATTAGAGCAGCATTTAATTTCGGAATAGACCCTAAGACCGCGAAAAATTTTGTAGTGATTGAACCGTCTGTAAGTGATGTAGAATTTGAATCAGGATGGGATGACGAATATTTTATAATGCGTTCGAGCGAGTTCAAGCCTAGAAATAGATTCGTTATCACGTTCAGAAAAGGTTTCCCGTCAAAAAGCGGCCTCGTTCTCAAAGAAGACTATAAGCAGGCTGTTATTATGCCGGACTTGTCATCACGCGTGAATCTTCCTGCGTCAGGAACTTATTTGACAGCACTAGAAAACGGCTTAATCCCGATAGAATTGCGCAACGTCAAAAAATTACAGCTCGATTTATGGCGCATGTATGAAAGCAATATCCCGTTTGTAATCGGTGAAGAATCTGATAATTTCGAACGCGATATAGCACGCAGAATCTTCACGAAAGAAATGCAGTTAGATCTTCCGCTTAATGAGTTAGTCAGACGCTCTATACCTGTTCAGGAAATGGCAAAGGGTGAAAGAGGTTTATTTTTACTCACTGCTAGAGACGCTAACGACGGTTGGTGGAACGAGGCGACTCAAGTTATCAACTTAAGCGACATGGCAGCAACTGCAAGACTTTGGGAAGACAGTATTTTAATTTGGGTCAACACTCTCACGACAGCAAGAGGCATTCAGGACGCAGACGTAAAAATTTTCTCCGACAAGAAACAGCTTTTAGCACAAGGAAAGACTAATAATGCCGGAGTCTTTGTATATGAGCTTCCTAATAATCAGACATGGGACTCAGATAATCAGCCTGCACTCGCAATTGTCTCTAAGAAAAACGATGACGGCCACAATGATTTAACTTATGTTCAGTTATCGAGAAATTTATTAGACCGCGAAATTTTTGACACTTCAGGGCGTGAATGGCTTAGAACAGGTTACGACGCTGTAATTTTCTCACCTAGAGACATTTACAGAACGGGCGAAGATGTCAGCTTCAAAACTATTGTGAGAAACGCAGATATTTCGATTCCTGATCCATTCCCGGTTTTGTTTATAGTTCGTGATACGTTAGGGCGCAAAGTTAAACAGGAGACTTTGACTCTTTCCGACAAGGGCAGCGCAATTGCAAATATGAAATTACCCTCTAACGCTTTAACGGGACTCTGGACGGCCTCTGTTGCGATTCCCGGCCAAGAAGACAAGCCCATAACGAGCTATAAATTTCATGTTGAAGATTTTGCACCGCCTCGCTTGGAAGTAAATTTAACGACTTACAAGAAATTTTTGCTTCATAATGACTCATTTGCGGCCGATGTTTATGCAAGGTGGTTATTTGGTGTTGATGGTGCCGGATTGAACTATAAAACTAGCTGGAGTGCTCGTGAAGGTTCATTTGCTCCGACTCAAGACAGATGGAAGGACTACACGTTCGGCGATCCTTCAAGAAATTTTGCATTCACTGAAGGTACAATCGGAGAAGGACAGCTTGATAATTTCGGCAAGTTAAACACGAGTTTGACTCTTGACGCTGACTGGGAAGCACCTACAATCATAAATGTAACTCTTAAAGCTGAAGTAATGGAAGACGGCGGACGATGGGTAACAAGCACAATAACAAGACCGTATTTCCCTGCACCTTGGCTGTTAGGACTTGCTCCCGTGAATGATAATTTTGTTGCGCGCGAGAATGCAAGATTCAAAGTTGCTGCGATAACTCCCGAAGAAGAACCAGCTGACCCCGGCGAATTGACAGCAGAACTCTATAAAGTTACATGGGATTACAACATTGTAGAAATCGACGGCCGTAAACGCTGGCAAAGCACAGAAGAATTGAATCAGGTCAGCGAGAAACAAATAACCCTCAAAAACGGAGTCGCCGATGTATCATTTAAGCCGGAAAGCTACGGATCTTACATGCTGAAAATTTCTGACGGTGAAGACAATGCGCGCGCGGTTTATAGATTCTATGTGTCGAGTTCAAGCAGCGGCGGAGGTTCGCAATTAATTGACCGAGTCGAAGTCATACCGGAAAAAGATTCGTACAAGGTCGGCGACAAAGCAGTAATCAACGTCAAAGTACCGTTTGAAGGACTCTTAATGCTCAACGTAGAAAGCTCGAAATTAAT
The DNA here is from genome assembly GCA_017443945.1 of Synergistaceae bacterium. Lineage (NCBI taxonomy): Bacteria > Thermotogati > Synergistota > Synergistia > Synergistales > Synergistaceae > Synergistaceae bacterium. The sequence goes on along the minus strand of JAFSXS010000045.1, from coordinate 3,508 downwards.
TACGCGCAAGATTCAGAGAGTTACTGAGTCAGAAATAAAATTTGATTTCCCGATCGAAGCGAACATGAGGCCAAATATTTGGGTGTCTGCATGGCTGATAAGGCCCGTCAAAGCAGAAGACTCTAAAGGCTGGGCATCACACCGCGCAATCGGACTCGCACGAGTAAAAGTTGATATTTCTGATTACAACATTGACGTAAATATTGATGCTCCCGACAAAATCGAACCTGCTGGAAAATTACCCGTCAAGCTCACACTAAAGGGCAATTCGCAGACTCTCACGAAAAACGCAGATGTCTCTATTGCACTCGTTGATGATGGAGTGTTAGGTCTCACGCATTACAAGACTCCGGATCTGTTAAATTATTTCTGGGGACTCAAAAAATTAAATTCGCAGGGATTCGACATTTACGATCAAATTATCCCCGTTGAAGATCAAGCAACAGAGCAGTTGCACCCCGCCGGTGATGAAGCATTAGCAGCTTTAGCAGGAGACTCGAACGTTCAAAGATTCAAAATTTTATCACTCTTTGAAGGCACACTAACGCCCGACAAAAACGGAGTAATTACAACAGAGCTTGATATTCCGGAATTTAGCGGACGAGGAAGACTCTTTGTTGTTGCTGCGTCAGGTAAAAATTTTGGCAAAGCAGAGAAAAATATACAAATTGCCCGTGAAATCGTAACAGAAACAGGTATGCCGAGATTTGCTGCACCTGGGGACTCGTTTACAGTTCCTACGACAGTATTTAACACGTCAGGAGAGAATCGCAATGTAAAAATTACTCTCGTTCCCGAAGGTTTGTCGCTGAAAGATACATTTGCAGACTTGAATATTTCTGCAGGATCGAGCGCAGCATTCAACACTACAGCAAAAGCACTTGGAGGCGCAGACAAAGCAGTCTTAAAGATTGTTACATCATGGAACGAAAACGGACATCAGCGCGAATTTACGCAGGAAATAGAAATGCCCGTTAGATCAGCTTGGCCGGTTATAACTCTTGGAGGCTCAGGAATATTTGAGAACGGTACAACGAGATTAGAGCTTCCGTTAAATAATTTCATGGGCGACATAAACGGGACTCTTTCACTTGCTGACACGCCGGCGGTAAATCTGAATCAAGCTGTAAATTTCCTGCGCAATTATCCTTATGGCTGTCTTGAACAAACAATTTCAGGAGCTTGGCCGTTCTTGATTCTTCCGGACGCTTTAGCAGAGTTAGACCCGCAGACTCTCAACGATGAAAGCATTAAATCAAATATCGACAATGCAATAATTCGTATACAGTCAATGCAGTTATATGACGGATCATTTGCAATGTGGCCGGGCAACTCAACGCCGTTTAACTGGGGGAGCGTCTATGCTGCACACTTCCTGTTAAATGCAAAGAATGCCGGAATTAATTTCCCTGAAGAGATGTTCACGGGCGTAATTAACTGGATGAGACAATATTTACCGTCAATGCCCGCATACGATACAAACGATGACGAACGCGACGACTTGACGACAAAGGCTTATGCTGTTTACGTTCTGACTCTTCACGGAGAAAAGCCGCTCGGATGGATTGAATATTTGCGCGAAAATCAGAGAAGACTCAGACCTTCAGGACATATTTATTTAGCAGGAGCACAGGCAATTATTGACGGAAGACCCGACCCGTTAAGAAATTTGCAGCTCACTTCGGCGAGATCGTCAGGCAGAACATTAGAGTCAGACGCGAGAAATACAGCGTTGTTATTATCTATGTGGCTTGACGTTGAACCCAGAGCACCCGAAGTAACAGAACTTGCTTCACGTTTGCTAAATCTCGGCAGTAATGGCGGATGGTACAGCACGCAGGATAATTCAGCAGCATTAATCGCACTTGCACGCTATAATGTCGAGGCAGCCGGCGCAAAGAGTGATATTACTGCAAAACTTACGACTGAGACGAGCGATTCAGCGATTTTAACGTTTGCACATCACAAAACGGCATCTGTAAAAGTCGGCGAACTCCCGAAAGATTCAGCTCTCTTAATCGAAGCTAACGGCACGGGACAAGGCTGTTATTCATGGAGCGTTACAGGATTCCCGAAGAGTCAGCCCAAACCTGAACGCAAAAATTTAAATATTGAGTGCGTATACTTTGATGAAAAAGGGAACGTCTTGAATCTTTCACAGCCGATTAATCACGGGACAATCGTTCAGGTTGTATTAACTGTGAGACCGTCAATGACGATAAATAATTTAGCGTTGAATTATTTACTTCCTGCAGGCTTTGAGCTTGAGAATCCGAGACTTGATGATGGCGAGACAAATACGGGCTATGGAGTCGTAAATGATATTCGCGATGACAGGCTTGTATTATTCTTCGACAGAGTCAGCGGTGAAAGATCTTACGGCTTCAAAATGAGGGCAGTAACGCGCGGGACTTTCCGTGTACCTCAAATAAGCGCATATGGAATGTATGACTCTTCAGTGAGATTCACAGGGTCTGCACAGCCGGATATAGTGATCAAATAGTTTTTGCAAGCAAAAATCCGCCGCCTCACCCCACCCGCCCACCCAAAATACGTTCGGCGGCGGAAAAAACAAAACCCCTCGGACAAAACCGGGGGGTCATTTATTTCGCGGAAAAAAAGTTTATTGCGCTTTCACTGCGATAACAGGTGCGTAAGTTATTCCCTCATTAAGCCATACAGAGACAGTTATTAAATGACTCGCGGGAAGTGTTGTAATTTCTTCGCCCGTTTCACCGTCATAAAATTCTGCGATCTCGTCATCGTCTGAAGGTTCGCTGTCTTTCGGGAATGCCAGCCAAATTAATTCTGCGCCCGATTCTATTTCCTCGTATAATTCAACGTCAAAATCATATTGGCCGCTTTCAAGTGCTTTGACTTCAGGTAATACAGCAGCAATTATATAATTTTCCGGAATATTAAGCGCATTAATATTTATCGACGAAATATCACGTTCAGAGCCGATTATTAATTTACCCGCCGATTTTGTGCCCGCTTCCGCGTTTGTGTCAGGATTCGAGTCATTTGCTTTAACGTCATCGGCCTTGCTGCTTGTTGTCTGAGCCTCGTTAATAGTGATCCTGAAAGTTTTTGTTACTGATTTTACGGGATTCGTTACAGTTATTGTAATTGAATGTTTCTTGCAGGCTTCTTGCGGTGTGCCTTTGATTGTGTCGCCGTCAAGTTCGAGTCCCGCCGGAAGATTCTGCGCTGACCATGTAATATATTTGCTTCCCGTTGCAGTTAATTGAACGCTGTAATATTCTCCGACTGTGCCGTTAGGAAGAGTCTTAGTGTTCAAAATTTTAGGCTTAACTCCTTTAATCTTTAGAGTCATAGATTTTGATTTGCTTTCTCCTTGCCCGTTAGTCGCTGTAATAGTTAATGGATAATTGCCGACTTCAGTAGGAGTCCCGCTCAATGTCCCATTCTCAAATTTGAGTCCATCCGGTAAATTTCCAGAAAGAGTCCAAGTTATAGGAGTGCTGCCCTTAGAGAGCGTTACTTG
>JAFSXS010000044.1 GCA_017443945.1 Synergistaceae bacterium | reverse complement strand
TTGTGTCTGGCTGCGGAAATTTTGTCAAACTTGTAAAAAGTGTTCCCGTCGGTGCAGTTACTTTGTCGGAAAAATTTTTTGCGGATAACTCTTCACCCGTCAAAATGAGTGCTTGCGAGTCTGCGCTTGAGTTCGTGAAAAATTTATTTATCGAGCATGACATTTTATCATTCAAGACTCAAGACGCAAATTTAATCGGTGTCGGCGGGGGACTTGTTGCGATGGCGAGCGTAAAATTTGCCTGTGAGAATTTTTTACCCTCACGACTTCACGGAAAAATTTTGACTCAGCGCGATATTATGACTCAAATAAAAATGTATTCAGCGTTGAATTTAATCGAACGTCAAAATATTATAGGTCTTCCTGCGTCGAGAGCTGATGTTATTTTAGGGTCTGCATGTATAATCCTTGCTGCGTTGAGGCTTCTGGAGGCTGACTCTTGTATCGTGAGCATTAACGGACTAAGGCACGGGCTTTTACTTCGTGATAATATAATATCTGAATAAATTTTTTGAGAGGTGAGAAAATTTGCTGCTTGAATTAATGTCAGACGGAACACTTGCAGAACTTCCCCCGGAATATTCCGGCTTGAACGTTCCCGATGAGCCTTCAGTTATGCTGCTTCTACCTCATAATAAATACTTGCTCGGCACAGGCAGCGACGAATGGATTTATTCAGATTTAAAGCCGGGCGCAGAAACTAAAAACGTTTATTTATACGACGACGAAAATTTATCGCTCAATGACGAAAACGGAATTACTATTTTGCCGGGGAAAACTGTAACTGAACTCCGCGAAAAATTATATAAACGTTCAGACCCTCCCGGCCGTCATGTGAGTACGGTTTTGATGCTGAAAACTTTTTTGAAATATCACCCAGTTTTTAGCGGGAAATATTTAAATGAAGCAATTTTCAACGAGGCAGCAAAGAACGACTCTAAACTTTATAGAGCTTACTGGACATTGAGATTTGCTTTATCACGCAGCGAACTGGAAGCTACAACAAGAGTCAAAGCATGGCTTGCAGCAGGGCCGGAAAATTTCGACAATCCTAGAAATATCGCAAAAATCTGGTTCTCAATTATGCCGAATCCCAGCAAAGAAATAATTAACGATCTTGAGGAATTAAATTTTTCCCGTCAAGAGCTTTCACACATGATCGTGCAGAATATTTCACCGATAGTCTTATATAATCCTGAAGCAGGCTGGCTTATTTTCGCGCGTTTTGGACGTAACAATCAAATCAACGAAACTATTTTTTTCGCGTGGCTTTACTTGAATCACGAACTTTGGCAGGAATTGCGTGAAGTAAAAAAAATGTCCGTCCGAGATATTATTAATGCAGTCTGGGGAAATTATGACACTCAGCAGGCAGTAATCGAACGGGCTAAATATAAAGGGGCTGAAACTATAACAGCATGAATATAAATTTTTCAGGAGTAACTAAAATTTTTGAACCTGACATCGTCGCACTATCAAATGTCAGCTTTAATATCGAACAGGGAGAATTTGTTTACATCATCGGCCAGACAGGAAGCGGAAAATCTACACTTTTGAGGTTAATCACACGCGAGCTTTTGCCTACAGAAGGTGTTGCAGCGGTCGGAGGCTTTGATTTGCGCAGAATGAGAAAATCAGATATTCCATATTACCGCCGTGATGTAGGACTCGTTGCGCAAGATTTTAAATTAATTCCGAGTCTGACAGTTTATGAAAATATTGCGTTCGTCATGGAAGCTATGTCCGTGCCTAAAAGATTAGTTGAAGACAGAACAAAGGACGTAATTAACCAAGTAGGACTATGGAGACGCAGAGACATGAAGCCCGCCCAGCTCTCAGGAGGAGAACAGCAGAGAGTCGCAATTGCCCGCGCGCTTGCAAATTCGCCTTCGTTATTTATTGCTGATGAACCGACCGGAAATTTAGATTTTCACACAGCAGCAGAGGTCATGAAAATTTTATTTGCGATCAATGCAGCAGGCGTTACGGTTGTTATGTCGACTCACAATCAAAGTATCGTAAATTCTTCGCGTCAAAGAGTTTTAGAGCTTGATTCGGGGAGACTCATACGCGATGAGAGGGGAGGCACTTATTAAATGACTGCATTTAGTTATATTTTGCGTGATATGCGCCGGCTTATAGTGAATCACTGGGTGTTAGGACTCTTGACGCTTATTACGGCCGGAGTCATGCTTTGGATTCTGGGAGTTACGACTCTGTTCTCGTTGAATCTTGAGCATTTGTTATCGCGCTTAGAAAGTGAATTAGCTGTACAGGCCTATTTACACAAAGACAGTACGCTTGACATTGAAGAAATTGCACGAAAGATTCAGAGTCTCGAATATGTTTACTCAATGAAAATTTATTCACCGTCGGACTCTCTTGCAAAATTACAGGAAAAAATGGGCAGTCAATCCCGTGCGCTTGATATGTTAGGCGATAATCCGATACCTTATAATTTCGAGATTCACGTAAATAAAGCAGAAGACATTGATCCGCTTGTTGACGCGTTAAAAGCTATGCCCGAAGTTGAAGACGTTGTTTATGCTGGAATGGTCGTAAAGAGAATTTCTGCATTGTCGCGCATTTCGTCAAGAGTGGCGTTAATCATGTTTATTCTTGCGGTTGTGATAACGGCCTTAGTAGTCTATAACACGATTCATATTTCGTTGTATTCAAGGCGTGAGGAAATCGGCATAATGTATTTAGTCGGAGCTACACGCGCATATATTGCGACACCTTTTGTGCTTGAAGGTACGTTATTATCTCTTCTCGGTGCAGGAGCAGCAGCAGCAGGAATCATCGCCGTATATTTTCCCGGAATGGAGTTAATACAAGCTAATATGCCGTTATTGAAGTCAAGTCTATTAACTGACAAAGTTATAATCTGGAGATTTTGCGGACTCTTGGCAGGTTTCGGAGCGACTCTCGGCTGGGTTTGCAGTTATTTAGTTGTCGCTAGATTCATAAATTCTATAACGAGGCCGGAATGACACGAAAAATTTTAGCTGTTCTTGCAGTGATATTAATTTTTGCGCCCGTAAATATTGCAAATTCTGCCGCAAGAAGAGCCAGTAACATTGATTCTCAAATCGCCGCCGAAGAGAAAAAACGCGAGGAATTAGCGAAACAAATTCAGGCCTACAAGAAACAAATACGAGACATGGGCGCACAAGTAGAAGGCTTGTTGACTCGTGTTAATACTCTTCAGCAGGATGAAAATATTGCATTGCAGGAGCTTACGGTCTTAGAGCTTCAGGGCAAAAAAATTGAGGAAAATATAGCGTTCTTAGAGACTGTCATTAGTGAGGATCAATCAAAAATTGACGAGCTTTCAGAAATCATGAAGGGCAGAATCTTAGACATGTACAAGTACCGCCAGTCAGACACAACGAGAATGTTATTTGCTTCACGCAGCGTCTTAGAGGCCGTCGAGATGGCTTATTTGTTGGGACTCGTGAATCAGCGCGACGAAGATATTTTGTCTCAGCTTCAAGAACGTGTTCAGAATCTCGAATTATCACGGCAGATAATGGACGAGCAGAAAAATAGACTGCTTGAGAAAACTGTTGCAACAAAAGAACAGCGCGATAAATACGAACAAAGCATAAAGGACACAAACTCGTTTATCAGGTCAATTCAGCGAAAAAAAGCATTGGCCGAGAAAGCAGCAAAGGAAGCAGAGCAGGCGCAGAAAGCAGCAGGAGATTTAATTGTCGCCCTACGCAAAAAAAAGGCCTCGCAGCGTACAGATTATCTTGTCGGACGGGGACGCGGTTCGATGTTTGATTGGCCTGTGCGCGGAAAAATTTCGAGTCCTTATGGCTATAGAATCCACCCGATTTTAAAGCGAAAAATTTTGCACACTGGAATCGATATTGCTTCACCAAAGGGGACTCCGGTCAAAGCAGCTGCATCCGGTGAAGTGTTATTTGACGGCTGGTTAAGAGGTTATGGACGAGTTGTAATTCTCGATCACGGGCGGGACTTCTCGACTCTTTATGCTCATTTAGAGTCAAGTTTAGTTAAAGAGGGACAAGTCGTCAAGGCCGGTGCAGTTATCGCGAGAGTCGGCAACACAGGCAACACAACCGGCTATCATTTACATTTTGAAGTCAGAAAAGGGAGCTACGTTCAGAACCCGTTAGACTATCTCAAGAAATGAAGGAGGAGAAATTTTTTATCATGAAGAAATTTTTTGCGGCTTTCTTGGGATTATTAATCGTTGCAAATATTTCAATGGCCGCTAATATAGACAGTCAAATTAAATCGCAGCAGAAGACTCAAGCTGACATGAGGCGGAAAATACAGCAATATAACGCAATTGCGCGAAAAAAATCGCAGGAGTCCAAGAATCTTTTAACGCAGCTTTCAAGACTCAGGCAGAACGCTAATGACTCGCAAACTCGTATGCAGAATCTTGAACGCGAAAATTCGAGACTCCAAAATTCTGTAGCAGCCCTCAACAAGAAAATTAATGAGCTCAAGAAATCAATGCAGGTAATTATAAGCACTTTGCGCGCGCGTGTTACTGACATGTATAAATATATGCCTGAAGAAAGCAGCTTGAATTTATTAATTAATTCTGATAATCCTCATGAGGCAGTGAATACAGCTTATATGCTCAAGCGTTTTACAGCGCAGGATATTGCAATGCTCGAAAATTTACGCAGGCAGGAGCAGGAATTAATCACAGCAAGACGGCAGTTAGAAGCAAATAAATCACGAATCCAGACTCAGACGGACGAATTAAAGCGCAAACGTGATGAATTTGATACGACAATAAAGCGCACTGACTCGCTTTTACGCAATGTCCAGAATGAACAGAAGAAAGCAGAACAGGCCGCAAAAGAATTAGAGTCAGCACAACGCGCAGTCGGAAATAAAATTACAGCTCTCATGAGTCAAAAGAAGAAAGCAGCACAGGCACGACGCAATAATAATAATAATAATAAGCCCTCAAAGCCTGCGAGTCCGAGTCCTGCAAGTGTACCCGCAAAAACTGTACCCGCTCAAGGTTCAGGAATCCCGGCGAATCCTGTTACAGCTCTTGCATGGCCGGTTAATGGAACTGTTACAATGCAATACGGTTCGCGCATTCATCCGACATTCAAGACGAAAATTTTTAATTCCGGAATCGACATAAAAGCGTCGGCAAACACTCCCGTAAAAGCTGCTGGGCCCGGCGAAGTTCTTTATCAAGGCTGGCTGCGTGGATTCGGCCAAGTTGTAATAATCGATCACGGGCATGACTTAACGACTGTGTACGCGCATTTAAGCGGGACTTCTGTACGTGAGGGAGCAGCAGTCAAAACCGGCACAGTAATAGGGCGTGTAGGCAATTCCGGAACTGACTCGGAGTTCGGTTTACACTTTGAAGTCCGCAAAAATGGTTCTGCCCAGAATCCAATGAATTATTTGCGCAGATAAAAATTTATTGATGAATGCTGTATAATTCTAGCTATCATATAAAGGCAGGTGCATTATTTAATTTATGAACAAATCCGCGAAAAAATTTTATATATTTGCTGCTTTGTTTCTTGCGCTGATTATTAGTTCTCAAAGTTTGGCAGCAGATTTTTCCGAAGCAGATTTTAACAGGATTTCGCCGTTTAATGTGCGTTCGTTATGGTTGCTGCGTCAGATTCGCTCGTTAATAGAAAATTATCAGGTCGACGCAGAAAAAAAGCCCGTTACCGACGATGAATTATTACACGGTGCAGCTAAAGGAATGGTCGAAGCGTGGAACGATCCTTATACACGTTTTGTATCGCCCAGACAATTAAGAGATGAAGAAATTGAGCTTGAAGGACATTACGGCGGTTTAGGAATGTATGTCGGAGAAAGGGACGGCCAAATTTTAGTTATTAGTCCAATGGAAGACTCGCCGGCTGAGAAAGTCGGACTCAAGCCCAAAGATCAAATCGTAAAAGTTAATGACGAAGTTGTTATCGGCTGGACATCTGATAAAGTCGTTCAGAAACTGCGAGGCGAACCAGGCACAAAAGTTACTGTCTGGGTAAGACGTGAGGGCGAAGAGGAGTTATTGAGCTTTGAGATTACCCGCGAAGAAATTAAATTAAAGAGTGTCCGTTCTCAAATGCTGTCTGATGATATAGGCTATCTCAAGTTGACGCAATTTAAGCAGAAATCAGACGACGAAGCAAGGGCAGCACTTAGAGATTTAATCAAGCAGGGTGCAAAATCTTTAATTCTTGATTTACGCAATAACGGCGGGGGACTTCTTGACGCGAGTGTGAAAATCGCAAGTTTCTTTCTTCGTGATGGCCTTGTAGTTGAGACAAAGGGACGCTCAGACAGATTCGATGAACAATACAGCGTTATTAAGCGTTTATTTATTACTGATATGCCCATGATAGTTTTAATCAACGAGGGGAGCGCAAGTGCATCGGAAATTCTTGCGGGGGCACTCAATGACAGAGGACGCGCAAAATTAGTCGGACAAAAAAGTTTTGGCAAAGGCAGCGTGCAGACTCTATTTCCATTAACTGACGGGAGCGGCGTTTACGTTACTATTGCGAGATATTACACTCCTTCAGGAAAAGTAATAGATCACGTCGGATTATCGCCCGATATTGAGGTAAAAGGCGAACCGAATCGAGATATAACAAAAGATGAACAGTTACAGCGCGCAATTACTGAAATAAAAAAGTCTATGCGCACAATCACAAGCACAGGCAGGAAAAAATAAGGAGGCTTCTATAATTTGAAGAATGTAGATTTATTAGTCGGCGCTCAGTGGGGCGACGAAGGCAAAGGAAAAGTTGTTGATATTCTCGGCTCTGACGTTGATGTTTTTGTGCGTTATCAGGGCGGAGCAAATGCAGGACACACAGTCGTTGTTGACGGTCAGAAAATTGTATTTCACTTGTTGCCGTCGGGAATGCTTTATCCCGGAAAATTATGCGTTCTCGGAAATGGACTCGTTATTGATCCCGAACAATTTTTAAATGAGACTTCAGAACTTTACGCGCGCGGACAAGACCGGGCAAGACTCGCAATCAGCCCTCATGCACACGTCGTAATGCCTTATCATAAATTGTTAGATAAACTTCAGGAAGAAGCACGCGGCAAAGGACGCAAAATCGGCACAACAGGACGCGGAATCGGACCTTGCTACGTTGATAAATATTCGCGTTCAGGCTTAAGAGTCGAGGATTTAATTGACCCTGATATTTTGCGCGAGAGATTGACATACATTCTTGACGAGAAGAATCAATTAATCACGAAATTATATAATCAGAAACCGATTCCATTTGACGAGATTTACGAACCAGCAAGAAAATGGGGAGAGGCTCTTGCACCCTATGTCGACGACACACGCGCATTATTACGCAAAGCAGCGGACGAGGGACAGCACATTTTACTTGAAGGCGCGCAGGCTGCATTACTTGACATCGATCACGGCACATATCCATATGTTACAAGCTCGTCAACTTCAGCAGCAGGAGCATTTACAGGCACGGGATTAGCTCCTAACGATTTAACGCGCGTTATTTCAGTCGTGAAGGCTTATACGAGTCGAGTCGGTGAAGGCCCGTTCCCTACAGAAGATTTCGGCGAAGAAGGCGAGAAATTGCGCACTAACGGCGGCGAATACGGAGCAACTACAGGAAGGCCAAGACGCTGCGGGTGGCTCGATATTCCTGCGCTTAAATATTCTATGGAACTTAACGGCGCAAATGTTATCGCACTCACAAAATTAGATGTCTTAACAGGTATGGGAGGAATCAAAGTCTGCACCTCTTACGATCTCAACGGCGAGAAAATTACTACTTGGCCGACAGATACAAGAACGCTCGCAGAACTCAAGCCCAATTACGAAATTTTGCCCGGCTGGACTGAAGATATTACGTGGTGCAAAAAATTTGAGGAAATGCCCTCAAACGCTCAAGCATACGTAAAATATATCGAGCAGGCTTTAAATGTTCCTGTTACTTTAATCGGAGTCGGCGCAGACCGTAATCAAACTATTAACAGGGGAATGTAATTTATTGTACGTGCCTGAAATTGATTTCTTGACTCTGAACGACATTCCCGGAGTGTTGCGCATAAATTCGCGGCTCTCGTGGACATGGCCGGACGACGTAATAAAATCTGATTTGAGCAAAGACTCAGACAGTGAGACAACTTATATAGGGGCTTTCGCGACAACATTGGAAGCTCCTTTACTCGGTTATGCGGTCTTAGGGCGTAATAATCGAATCGGCGAATTAATGGCGTTATTAGTCGATAAAGATTTTCAGCGCATGGGAATAGGCACTCAATTATTAATCGCTGTGAGTGATTGCGCAGTCTACATGAATTTTCGCAGGTTAAGGCTTAGAGTCAGGAAATCAAACGCGGCCGCAATAGCTTTATATTCGCACATGTCATTTATAAGCGAGCAGGTCAGGCGCGGCTATTATTCAAACGGTGAGGACGCAATTGTAATGAGCGCAAAATTACCGTTAGTCCCTAAATTATGAGAGTCTATATCCCATTCAGCGACGGTTCGTCAGTATCGTTTGACGGCGAAAATTTCACGATTTACCGCTCACCGAAAGACATTAACGCCGTTGATCATCCGGATTTAGAAGAATTTAGCAAAGCCGAGCTGGCATGGCAAAAACGTTGGAGCGATATTGTCCGTGCACTTGAGGGAGCTTACAGAAATGAACTCAACAAGAAAAAGGAGGATCGGCACAAGAGAATCTACAAGCCGTAAAATGTATTGACATGAAAGAATTTTTACGCAATCGCACACAGAGACTATTTAATTTCATCAAGTTATCAAAGAAGTTAATCTCATTGACGGGAGAGGGCTGCCCGTTAGTATTTAACTTCAGGAGTTACAGCGCAAATAATTTTATCAGGCAAATAATTAAATTTCTCGTTACTCCGTTTATGATTATAAAATACTTTTTGCCCGTTAAAAATTTAAAGCGTGAGGGACTCGCAATAGCCTTAATCGCTAAAAATGAGGCGCAATATATTACGGAATGGATTAATTTTCATGTCAAACAGGGAGTCTCGCATTTCTTTATTTATGACAACGAAAGCACAGATAATTTGTATGAGACTTTACAGCCATTTATAAAGCGCGGACTCGTTACCTATAAAAAATTTCCCGGCAAAATCAGACAGAATGACGCATATAATCACGCAATCTATCATTACAAGCGCAAATTTAAATATTTCGCAATGATTGACGCTGATGAGTTCTTATTTGTACGTAATAATACGCAGGGGGGGGGGGGGGCTATACAAATTTCTTGACTCGTTCATGAGCGAACACCCTAACGCGGGCGGAATCGGAGTCAACTGGCTTGTATTCGGCTCTAACGGCCATGATACGAAACCGGACGGAGGAGTCCTCAAAAATTTTATAATGTGCGTTCAGAAAGATTTTGACGCGAATCATCATATCAAAACAATTTGCGATCCTATGAAAATTTTTAGTTGGATTAATCCACATTTCCCGATGCAGTGTCGAGGCTTTCACAATTTGAGCGAGAACGGCGAAATCATTGACGGCCCATTCACGAGAAAAGTATCATTTGATAAAATCAGAATCAATCACTATTTTTATAAGTCTAGGGAAGAATATACGCAAAAAATAGCGCGCGGCCGGGCTGATGTAGATCAACGGAGCATAGCAGATTTTCGCGGTCATAAATGCAATATAATTACTGACACGGAAATTTTATCGCACATTTAATGTATAATAATTTCAAATTAAGCATGGAGGCAGTAAAATTTACATGAAGGAATTTTTACGCAATCACACACCGAGACTATTTAATTTCATCAAGCACGTGAAAAATTTAATCTTGCTTTCCGGCGAGGGCTGCCCGTTAGTGTTTAACTTCAGGAATTACAGCACAAATAAATTTTTCAGGAAAATAATAAAATTTCTTGTTACCCCGTTTATGATTATAAAATACTTTTTTCCCGTAAAAAATTTAAAGCGTGAGGGACTCGCAATTGTCTTAATCGCAAAAAATGAGGCGCAATACATTATGGAATGGATAAATTTTCACGTCAAGCAGGGAGCCTCGCATTTTTTCATTTATGACAACGAAAGCAGCGATAATTTATATGAAGTCCTGCAAGATTTTATAACGCGCGGACTCGTTACTTATAATACAATTTCCGGCAAAAGAAGACAGACTGACGCATATAATCACGCAATTTATAATTACAGGCAAAATTTAAATATTTCGCAATAATCGACGCTGACGAGTTCTTATTTACTCCATGTGATACACAAGCAGGAAGTTTATATAAATTTATTGATAATTTCATGAATGAACACCCGAACGCCGGCGGAATCGGAGTCAACTGGCTTGTATTCGGCTCTAATGGCCACGAGTCAAAACCTGAAGGCGGAGTCCTCGAAAATTTTACAAGGTGCGCAGAGAAAGATTTTAGCTCAAATCACTACATAAAGACCATTTGCGACCCCATGAAAGTTTTAAGCGTATTCGATGCTCATACACTGCTTTACTATAAAAATTTTCGCAATTTAGACGAAAACGGGAATCCAATCGGACAAATTGTTAATCTTTCTCTCACAAAATCAGTAAATTTTGACAAAATAAGAATTAATCACTATTTCACGAAATCCAAGCAGGAATTTATGCAAAAACGCGCGCGCGGCAGAGCATATAACGGCGGAATAAGACCCATAGAAAATTTTTACGATCATGACAGAAACGAGGTACTTGACACTGAAATTTTATCGCACACTTAATGTATAATAAATTTAAATTCAGCAGGTGAGGAGCAATAAATTTATCATGAAAGAATTTTTACGCGTTCACACCCCAGGACTATTTAACTTCATAAAGCGTACAAAATATTTAATATTAACTTCCGGCGAGGGCTGCCCATTAGTGTTTAACTTCAGGAGTTACAGCGCAAATAATTTCATTCGCAGCATAATAAAAATTTTCGTTACACCGTTTATGATTATAAAATATTTCTTTCCCGTAAAAGATTTAAAGCGTGAAGGCCTCGCAATTGTCTTAATCGCTAAGGACGAGGCGCAATTATATTACAGAATGGATAAATTTTCACGTCAAACAGGGGGTCTCACACTTTTTTATTTATGACAATGAAAGCACAGATAATTTATATGAGACTTTACAGCCATTTATCACACGCGGACTCGTTACTTATCAGAAAATTTCAGGTAAGATCAGACAGACTGACGCATATAATCACGCAATTTATAATCATAAGCACGAATTTAAATATTTCGCCATAATTGACGCTGACGAGTTTTTATTTGTGCGCAACAATAAGCAGACTATTTACGAATTTGTAGACGATTTCATGACTCAACACAAAAACGCCGGCGGAATCGGAGTCAACTGGCTTGTATTCGGCTCTAATGGCCATGAGACTAAACCTGAAGGCGGAGTCCTCAAAAATTTTACAAGATGTGCAGAGAAAGACTTTGGCTCGAATCATTTAATCAAGACAATTTGCGATCCAATGAAAGTTTTAAACTCTACAACTCACTATGTAATTTATTATAGAGGCTTCTATACCCTCAACGAAAATGGCGAAATAATAGACGGCCCTACTTCAAAAACGGTAAATTTTGATAAGATTCGAATTAATCACTATTTCACGAAATCCAAGCAGGAATTTATACAAAAACGCGCGCGGGGCATGGCTGATAATAACGGAATAAGACCTATAGAAAATTTTTACGCTCATGACAAAAACGAGGTACTTGACACTGAAATTTTATCCCATAAATAAAACAGGCCAACCCCCTCAAGAGCTGACCTGCACAAAAATTTTAATTTAATGCTTGCTTAGTGCCTCGTCCCGTGCCTCTGGTCTTAATATCCAGCTGCCCCAGTCAAATCTAATTAGGCCGCTCACTATGTATAACGCAAATAAGAATAACGGCGCAGAACTCTTCAAGAATACAAACGACAACACAAATAATGACAGCAGCATAAAACATTTTCTCTTGTCAGCCGTCTTCTTCGTTAATTTCTTCATGTTAGCGTATGGAATGCTCGAAATCATTAATAATCCCACGCAAAATAACATTACAGCCATAACCCACGAAGGCAATTTTACGCCAGCAATTATAAACGATGCCGCAAATAATCCGCCTGCAGGACACGGCAGCCCCTGAAAAGGTCCGGGAACATGTACAATATTGAATCTCGCAAGACGTAACGCAACACACAACGCAAAGAAACACGCCGTAACAGAGCCGACTAAATAAAGACTCCTTACTGACGATTGATAAATTAATATCGCCGGTGCAACGCCGAAACTTACAAGATCAGCAAGACTGTCAAATTCGAGTCCAAACTGTGAACCACCGCCCAGCATTCTCGCAACTTTCCCGTCAAAACCGTCAAATAATACCGCAAAAAATATCATCCACGCGGCCGGGACTAATCTTCCATGTAATACAAGCATAATCGAGAAAATTCCGCATAATAAATTTCCGCTCGTTACCATGTTCGGGGCAATCTGCTTAAATTCTATGTTGCTGCCTTTCCTGATACTGCCTAATCTCCGTCTCATGTGTAAGAAGTTTTTCATTATTCTGCTTTCACTCCTATACAAGTTAATCCGGCTTTTACTTTATCGCCGATTTTAATGCGCAATACTGTATCACGAGGTAAATATACGTCAACCCTCGAACCTAATTTTATCATTCCATAACGCTGGCCGACTTCGAGAATATCTCCCCTTTTGAGTCTGCAAACAATACGGCGGGCGATTAATCCTGCAATCTGAGTCATCATTACCGGCCCCCATTGAGTCGAGAGTCCTACAAAATTTCGTTCGTTGATTTCGCTCGCTTTGGGTGAGAACGCAGCAATTTTTTTGCCCGGCACATATTCGAGAAAATCAACACGTCCGGTGCAAGGTGCTCTATTTACGTGCACGCTGAAAACGTTCATGAAGATTCCTACTTTGAGAGCTTGACCCGTAAAAGCATGTTCAGACTCGGAGATCTCGACAATTTTTCCATCAGCAGGCGAGAAAAAATAACCGTCCTTATAGTCCGCTGTCCGTTCGGGATCCCTGAAGAAATAAATCACAAATAATGCAATAACCGCCATCACAAGCGCAGGAATCCACGAGATAAACGCAAATGCACACGTACAGAGAATCAAAAATGTTATTGTCGCGATTCCGTCTTTAGCTATTCTCATTGTTATTCTCCGATTCTGTGTCGTCAAACGGGAGAGTCGACTGTAAATTTTCGTCCTCGTCAGGAGCTTTTATTATGCTGCAATCTGCAACCGAGTCGCCCTCATTGAGTCTCACAATAATAGTTCCTGTTGCGCTTCGGCCAAGTTCGCGAATTTCATTGATGTTAACGCGAATCATCATGCCCCTAGCTGTCATCAATAATAATTCGTCGTCGTCTTTAACTGCGAGGCTTGCGGCAATATTTCCCGTTTTACTGTTGAGATTCATTATTTTAATGCCCATTCCGCCGCGGTTATGAGGTGTGAAGAAGTCAAAATCTACGCGCTTCCCCTTGCCTTGTTCACTGATAACTAACATTTTTTTTGCGGGATCAACGACATCACAGCTTAAAATTTTATCGCCCGTTCTAAGAGTCATTGCTTTGACTCCTCTTGCTGTACGTCCCATAGCTCTAAATTGCTGCTCTGACACTTTCAAGGCCTGCGCTGAATTTGTAACTATCAATAAATCATCATCGCCGGAAGTCAAGACAACCTGCGCAATCTCGTCGCCCTCATCAAGATTTATGATTCTCTTAGGCTGCTTACAACGGCCTATATCATCGAATGCTACACGTTTTGCTATACCTTTGCGCGTGATGAAAAATGCATATTTCTGATCTGATTTGTTACCGTCAGAAAGTTTTACGATTCTTTCATTGTCCATCAGCTGCAAAATTTTTGATACAGGTTTCCCCTTGCCTGATTTTGTCTCCGGGACCTCATGACCCCTTAATGAAGTTATGCGGCCAAGATTCGTGAAGAAATATAAATCTCTGTGAGTGTTAGTTACGCACACTGCTGAAATGCTGTCATCTTCCTGAATATTTGCGCCTTTACGTCCTTTACCTCCGCGCGCTTGAAGTCTATAAAATTCCACCGGCTGACGTTTGATAAATCCATCCTGCGAAAGCGTTACAACAATTTCTGTCTGCGGGATAATGTCCTCGTCCGTAACTTCTTCATAGTCCGTGATAATTTCTGTGCGCCTTTTATCGCCGAAACGTGAAGCAATTTCCTTCAGCTCGGAACTTATTACGCCGTCAAGAACTTTTTTGCTTGATAGAATGCTCTCATATGACGCAATGTCGGCCAAGATTTTATTTTGCTCCTCGTCGAGTCTGTTGCGTTCAAGACCCGTGAGTCTCTGCAACCTCATATCAAGAATCGCCTGCGCCTGAATGTCAGAAAAATTTAATTCGTTCTGTAACGCTGATTTTGCCTCACTTGCTGAGTTATTGCCGCGAATAATTTTTATTACCTGCTCGATGTTCTCAAGTGCTTTCTTGAGTCCTTCGATTACATGTTCGCGCGCCTGTGCCTGTTTGAGTCTAAATTCTGTGCGCCTTCTCACAACGTCTCGGCGATAATTTATGAAAATCGCTAACATTTTCTGCAACGGCAAAACAAGCGGGTGTTTATCGACTAACGCAAGATTAATGACTCCAAATGTGCCTTGTAATTGAGTGTGCTTGTAAAACTGTCTCATGATTAAATCAGGGTCGGCATCGCGTGAAAGCTCTAAAACGATTCTGAGTCCGTCTCTGTCTGACTCGTCGCGAATTTCCGTAACGCCCTCGATATTTTTTTCTTGGACAGCAGAGACCATGCTCTCAAGCAACAAAGTTTTATTCACGTTATATGGGATTTCAGTAATTACTACACATTGTTTGCCGCGCTTATTAGTCTCGGTGTGCATTTTTCCGCGAACGATAATTTTTCCGCGTCCTGTCTTGTATGCTTCGATAATGCCTTCACGTCCGAGAATCTCTCCGCCCGTCGGGAAGTCAGGTCCCGGCAAATGTTTCATAATTTCGCTAAGTTCTGCGTTTTCCGGCTCTACTTCATTATCAAGCAGCCAGCAAATAACATCAGTTACTTCATTCAAATTATGAGGCGGCATATTAGTTGCCATTCCTACGGCTATACCTGTTGAGCCATTAACAAGCAAATTAGGCAGCACCGACGGAAGAGTTAAAGGCTCCTTCAAAGACTCGTCAAAATTTTGTCCCCAGTCAACTGTATTTTCTTCGAGGTTAGCAAGCATTATTTCACCCGGCCAACTTAAACGCGCTTCTGTGTAACGCATTGCTGCGGGGCTGTCTCCGTCGATAGATCCGAAATTTCCTTGACCGTCAACGAGGCAATAACGCAAATTCCAATTTTGTGCGAGCCTTACCATTGTGTCATAAATTGCGCTGTCTCCGTGAGGGTGATATTTACCCATTGTTTCACCGACTATACGCGCAGATTTCTTATATGAAGTATTGTGCTTGAGTCCGAGTTCCGACATCGCATAAAGTACGCGCCTTTGAACGGGTTTGAGTCCGTCTCTTGCATCAGGTAAAGCGCGCCCGACAATAACGCTCATTGCGTAATTAAGATAGCTTGTCTTTATCTCGCCCACAAGTGGAAGTGTCATGATTCGTCCGGCCTCGTCAGGATTAATATTTGTCTGTGCGGGCAGGTTTAAATTTTCGTCTGGCATAAGAAAGAATTTAATCTCCTGTTCTATATTTTGATTCATATAATTTTATCATGAATACACGCAAAAAATTTATGTATCGCATGAAGTGAAACCAGCGTTAATTATGACATTTGCCCGGTTATATTTTGGGTACCTGCTATATGTTATAATCAGCAAAATAATTATAAATTTTTCACGAAAGAAGGCAAACAAACCTTGACTACGACCGAAAAAGGCTGTACAATGCGCACAACGCACAACGCACAACG
>JAFSXS010000043.1 GCA_017443945.1 Synergistaceae bacterium | reverse complement strand
TGCGAACTGCGAACTGCGAACTGCGAACTGCGAACTGCGAACTGCGAACTGCGAACTGCGAACTGCGAACTGCGAAATTATACGCACATTTTTGCAATTCTGTCAACCTCCAATTTACATAAAAATTTTTGAGCTAAAATATTTTCGCACAAATTGCCGAAATTCACAAGTTATGCTATATTTCTTTGCGGCTCTCCTGATCAGTTGAAATATATTGACGGGGAAATAAACAAAGAATCACAAGCAGCCTAAATACTAAGTATATACGCATATAACGTCAGGGCAGTTTGTGAATCGCAGGCAGCCTTGATTTTTTTTGCATTAACCGCTGAGGCAGATAAACGAAAGGAGGAGGAATTTTGCCCGGCAATGAAGAGAACGCGCCCCGCATCAACAGTGAAATAACTACATCACAGGTCTTATTAGTTGACGAAAACGGGGTAAAAGTTGGAATAACTAACACGATTGAAGCCATACGAATGGCGCAGGAACAATCACTTGATTTAGTAGAGGTCGCTCCTATGGCGAGTCCCCCTGTCTGTAGAATAATGGATTACGGCAAATACCGCTATCAATTACAGAAAAAGGAAAAGGACGCGCGCAAGAAGCAGAAAGTTCAAGCCCTGAAAGAAATTAAGATGCGCCCCAAAATTGATGATCATGATTTCGACTTCAAGACAAAGGCCGTACGCAATTTCTTAGAGAGCGGACACAGAGTCAAAGTTTCTGTTTTCTTCAGGGGACGTGAAATGTCGTTTCTTGAAAAGGGCGAGGAAGTCCTAAACAGGGTTATAGCAGAATGTGAAGACGTCGGAAAATCTGAGTCAAAGCCCATGATGGAAGGCCGTTACATGCGGATATTGCTCACGCCTCTGACATCATCGACAGCAAAACCGAAAGGAGAATAAATTTTCATGGCAAAGCAGAAGTTAAAATCACACAGCGGCGCAAAGAAAAGATTCTTTAAGACCGCATCAGGCAAATTCGCTTACAGGAAGTGCAGCAGATCTCATATTCTCGTGCACAAGAAGCCTTCAAGAATGAGAAGACTCAAAGCTACAGGCTACGTTACAGAGACGCTCACAGAACAAATGCGGCATTTACTGCCCTATGACTAGCACTAAGAAAGGACCTGATTTAACATGAGAGTAAAAGGTGCAAGCGCAAGTGACAAGAAGCGCAAAAAATTATTTAGTATCACAAAAGGTTACTGGGGACAGCGCAAAAACGTTTACCGCAGAGCACGTGAAGCATTTCTAGCAGCATTATCACGCGCATATTTCGACCGTAAGCGCAAAAAAAGAGATTTCCGCAGACTCTGGATCACAAGAATCAGTGCAGCCGTACGAGCTGAAGGCATGAGCTACAGTGTATTCATGAACGGTCTCAAGAAAGCCGGTATTAACATGAATCGTAAAATGCTCTCTGAACTCGCAATCAATGACGATAAAGCATTCAGAGAACTTGTAGCTAAGGCAAAAGCAGCGTTATAAATCCATGCCGGAACTAGATATTAAAGCAGTCAGGGATTCATTTGTTGAGTCCCTGAATAATGCTTCAAATTTGCAGGAACTCGACGAGATTCGAGTCAGATTCACAGGCAAAAAAGGAGATTTAACACTTTTATTGCGCTCTCTCGGAAAATTGCCACCAGATGAACGCAAAGCAGCAGGCCAAGAACTTAATAAATTACGCGACGAAATAGAAGACTCACTCACTCAGGCAGGCAAAAAAATTCGCGACTCAGAAAACGAGAAACAGGAAACTAACGAACGAATCGATGTAACTTTACCCGAACGAGGCAGATTAAGCGGTGCATTTCATCCCGTTTTGCAGACTATGCATGAGATCGCTGACATTATGCAGGGTCTTGGTTATTCTGTTGCGACAGGTCCAGAGAAAGAAGAAGATTTCTACAATTTTGAGTGCTTGAATGTCCCTTCATGGCATCCGGCTAGAGATATGCAGGACACTTTTTATTTTGCTGACGGGACTTTATTACGGACTCATACTTCGCCCGTGCAGGTTAGATCTATGCTCGCATATGGCGCACCGTTAAGAATCATTTGCCCCGGTAAAGTTTATCGCCGCGATAATGACGTTACTCACTCTCCTATGTTTAATCAGATGGAGGGCTTATTAGTCGATAAAAATGTTTCGTTCAGCGTCATGAAAGGCACAATGACAGAAATGTTAAATGCTTTCTTCGGCAAGAGTCTTAAATCACGTTTCAGAGCAAGTTATTTCCCGTTCACAGAGCCGTCTATGGAGCTTGATATTGAGTGTGTCGAATGTTCCGGGCATGATCCCCACTGCAGAGTCTGTCATGGTACGGGCTGGCTTGAGGTCGCAGGGATGGGAATGGTACATCCTAATGTTATACGCGCAGGAAAAATTAACCCTGACGAATATAACGGCTTTGCATTTGGAATCGGTCTTGATCGTATGGCAATGCTTAAATATGGAATCGGCGATTTAAGATTATTATTTGACGGCAATATTTCTTATTTCTTGTCAGGCTTTAAGGGGGAGTCAAAATGTTAATTTCTTGGGAACTCTTGAAAAATTTTATAGACATTGAACCGGCTGACTTGACTCCCGAACAGCTTGCAGAGAGATTAACTTTTTCAGGCTCAGAAGTCGAGAGCATTACTTACACTGCCGGAAAAATGAGCGGTATTGTTGCAGCCAGAATCGACGCACTAGAACAGCACCCGACCGAACGAAAATATTTTATTGCTCACCTCAACACAGGCACGGGCGAACATATTTGCGTAACAAGTGCAACAAACATGAAGAAGGGCGACACAGTTTTTTACGCTGGAGCAGGTTCGATTTTGCCCGACGGTACAGAAATGGGCATTAGAGATTTTGCAGGCGTTCAAAGTTTCGGCATGATGTTAAGTGCTCAAGAACTCGGCTTGCATGACGTTGATGACCCTTCCGGACTGTTAATTTTGCCTGACGACGCAATGAGGGGCGACAGGTGCGAAAATTTATATCATATCGGCGATGTAATTTTAGATGTGTCAATTACTCCGAATCGCGGCGATTTGTTGAGTCATTTAGGAATGTCGAGAGAGATTAAAGGCTTGTTCCCTAAATCGCGGTTAAAGACTCCTGAGTGGCTGCGTCCATTAAAGCAAGAAAATGAATGGCCTGAGAATTTCGGAAATATTTCACTTCCTGATAAGGGCTGTTACTGCTATAGATTAGGACTCGCTACAGGTGCAAAGATAAAAGGTTCTCCGCTCACTGCAAAAATTGACTTGGCTCACTTGGGAATGAGACCGATTAATAACGCCGTTGACGTAACAAATTATGTTATGTTAATGCTTGGCCAGCCTTTACACGCGTTTGACTTGAATACTCTTCCTGCACGCGAAATAACAGTAAGGGCAGCTCATGACGGCGAAAAAATGCAGACTCTTGACGGCAAAGAAAGACTCTTGACAGTTAAAGATATGCTCATCACGTCAGGCGGTGAAGCTATTGCACTTGCTGGCGTTATGGGAGGCGAGCAGACCGGCATTAATGACGATACACGCACGATTGTAATAGAAAGCGCAAGTTTTTCACCCATTAGAGTCGGTCATACATCGCGAAGACTGGGCATAAATTCAGAAGCTGCATTCAGATTTTCACGAACTGTAGACCCAGCATTAAGCAAGACTGCACTAACTGCCGCAGGGAATTTGATTCGCGACTGGTGCGGAGCTGATGTCAATTACAGGCCCTTATACGCAGAAAATAATATCTCTGAGCCTAAAACTATTAAATTAACCCGCGAAAAACTTTCTACTTATTTATCATGGGACAACATGAGCGAGGCAACAAAGATTCTCGAAGGATTCGGCATTAAGCACACAGGAGAAGGAAAATTTTTACCGCCTTCATGGAGACCTGATATTACGATAGAAGAGGACTTAATCGAGGAAATTGGCCGCTTCAGAGGTTATAACGACGCTCCCGACAGATTACCCGGAGAAATGCCCAAACGCGCAGATATAGGCGATTATATGAGGCTCGCAGGATATGTGCGAAATTCTTTGATGGCTAGAGGTTATACGGAAGTGTTGACTTATAGTTTTCTGCCGGAAGATTTCCCCGAAAAATTAAGAATCCCCGATAATGATTTACGCGCAAAGACTCTAAAACTCGCTAACCCCATAAGCCGCGAACAAATGGCAATGAGAACAACTCTTTTGCCGGGACTCTTAATGGGACTCAAGACAAGCATTTTATCAGGCTGGAGAGATCCCGTGAAAATTTTTGAGCAGGGCAGAGTCTTCCTAATCGACCCAGAACGCGAGCACACCGAACCCGAACACGCAGCAGCAATTTTATTCAACGGTACCGACACAAGAGCAGCATTTAATAACCGCGCTGAAGATTTCTATAACATTAAATCAGACATTGAGTCATTAATCAGATCACGAGGCTTTGAGGCAAAATTTAAATCAGGTCATGAACCTTTTATGCATTCAGGACAAACGGCTGATATTTTCGTGAATGGCGTAAAAGTCGGCTTTGTCGGACGGCTTAAACCAGTAATCGAGCAGGAATTAAATATTACCGGCGTTTATGCGTTCGAGATTGATTTAACGTTCATGCTGAGAGCTGATAAACCAGAATTTAAGCCCGCGAGTCAATTCCCGGCCTCGTTCCGTGATATTTCGCTTTTAGTATCGATTGACAAGAGCAATGACTCAGTAATGCAGGATATTCGAGAGTCATTTAATGAGTCGGGAAATAATGATTTGTCGCTCGAAAAATTGCGTTTATTTGACATCTACGAGGGTAAAAATATTCCTGAAGGATTCAGAAGTCTTGCATATTCATTAAGTTACAGATCTCACGCGCGGACACTCAAGGATGAAGAAGTAGAAAGCGTTCACAATGAAGTCCGAGAGAGTTTAAAGCGTAAAGGCTACATAATTCGCTAAATAAATTAATTGCCTCTCTGTTAAAATATTTATATTTATTCGGAGAGGTGATTTTTTTATGTCAATAGGACTCACAGAAATAGAATACTTTGCAGAATCATTAAATCAGCGTGTGAATCAAATTTTGCACGAACGAGACTCATTGCGCCGGGAATTAGCTAGACGGTCAGACGGCTCTATAGAACGCGATAAAGAATTTGTGCGCGCATGTATTGATAACATAATCAACAAAAATATTTATTCCGGAAAAATCGCCCGGCTTGAACATATTTTATTGACGAGATAAGAAAATGAGAACTTCACGAGATGTATTCTTAACTATAGGCAAGGGAACATACACGATAAATACTCCTTTGGAAAATGAAGAGCTTGACAGGATTAAAGCATTAATCAACGATGCCAGCGGAGAAATTATAAAGGGTGCCAAGCAGGAAGATATTTTAATGCTAACTTGTTTGAGGCTTGCTTACTCTCTTGACTCTGTCGGCGGTAAAGTACGGAAAATTTTAGAGAATATCGACAAGGCCGAATAATTAATTTTGCCTTTAGTGCCGGTTAATGCTAATATTTCATTCATCCAGAAAAATTTATTTATAGTCAGGAGGAATATTTACAAATGGCAATAAGTCTATCTAAGGGACAAAAAATTAATCTCTCGAAGGATAACCCCGGATTATCGCGTTTACTTGTCGGACTCGGCTGGGACACTAATAAATATAAAGGCGGTGCAGATTTTGATCTTGACGCGTCTGCATTCTTGCTCGGTTCTAATGGTAAAGTGCCAAGCGACTCTGATTTCGTGTTCTACCATAATTTAAAACATTATTCCGGTGCAGTTACTCATACGGGCGATAATTTAACTGGTGAAGGCGACGGCGACGACGAAGTTATAAAAGTTGATCTCTCAAAGGTTCCCGCAAATATCAGCAAGATAACTTTCACTGTAACTATATATGAAGCTGACTCACGCAGACAAAATTTCGGCCAAGTGTCTAATGCTTATATTCACATTTTCGACGAGGTAAACAAGAAAGAATTAATACGCTATGATCTGGGCGAAGATTTCTCGATTGAGACTGCTGTTGTTGTCGGTGAAATTTATAGAAACGGCACAGAATGGAATTTTAACGCGATCGGATCGGGCTACAAGGGCGGTTTGCGTGCGTTGTGCTTAGATTTCGGAGTTAACGTATAAAAATTTTCCCCCGCTATAATTGGGGGAGTTATTTTATTTGACCTCCATTTTGAAGCACCAATTTTCGAGCTTGATATTTTTGTAGCTATAAGTGTCATAATTGAAGCATTGAAAGCCTTTATTTGTATAAAATTTTACGTTTGACTCTGAATTTGTGATAAATGCGATAGTGCCGCCTCCGTTTTGTTTTACGTAGGGGAGCAAGAAATTTTTTATGAACTGTCCGCCGCAGCCTTTGCCCTGAGAGTCTGTTCTTACTGTGAGATTCTCGAAATAATATAACGGCTTGGGAAGTGTCTCTAAAGGTTTCCTGCAAAAATCATACATTTTAGCCCATGATAAAATTTTACTGAATCCGCACTTAATCATCGCAGAAAAATAGCCCTCGCATAAATATTCAAAATTTCCGGCCTGCTTTATATTCGGGTTATGAAAAGTTGCAGCTAAAACAATTTTCCCATTTTCATCAATTCCGGCGAAGAGTTGTCCGCGCTTGAGATTTGTATTTATCTCGATTGACTGCAGGGAACGTATAAATTTTTCGCGCTTTACCGTGTCTGGCTCGAAGATTTTAAAAAATGGGTAGTCCATGAACGGAAGAGTCAAAATATCTTCAATAATTTTTTTCTCTGACTCTAGTGCTTGTCTGAATGTGAGCATAAAAATTTTTGTTCTCCTTTTTGTGAGTGTAAGTGCTGACTTGTAAAAAATTTATTTCCCGCCAGCGCATAAAAATTATCTCTGAGTCAAAAAATTTACGAGCTTCAATAATTTACTCTCTTGAAATTCTATAGCTTTAACCGGGCACATTTCATGACAACAATAACAACGAATGCACTTGCTATAATCGAAATATAATTTTTTGTTCTCATGCTTGAGAGCCTTAGCCGCGCAAATAGCCTCACAACGTCCGCAACCAATGCACTTTTCCGGAATATGAACGGGCTTCGATGTCATTAATTTATCCAAAAACGGTATTCTAGGAATTAACCGCATTGAATGAGTCTTAGGCAACACAACATTTTTAAAGAGTTGAGACGGTGCAAAATCGCCGGAAATGTCTTCAGGTCTTAGCGTGCATTGAGTCATATTGCGTTTTTTTGCGGCCAAGTATAACGGGTATTCGTTGAAGTCAGCACCCAGAAATTTACACAGCCAGAAATCCATCGAAAGCGCGTCAACAGCAGCACCAATTAACCCGAAATTATAAGCATCGCCGGACGTGGGGCCTTCTCCGTGCATACCGATAACGCCGTCAATAATCGTGAAGCAAGGACTAACGCCCGCATAAATATCAAGCAATAACGACGCAAATTTTTCACGATTTAAGCCTACGTTATAATGCCAGCCGGCTTTTAACCTTCCGGGAATGCAGCCGAACAAATTTTTTACTCCCATAGTTAAATACATTTGGCCGTGAGTCTTTAATTTTGCGAGATTTATAATTTTATCTGATTCTAATACATATTTGCTCACTTGAATTTTATGGAAGTCTGCGCCGCTTTTGACTGGTAAATTAACCGGGTCTGTGAGTTCTCTGCATTCGATTCCGAGTTCGTTTGCAATATCAATAAATCCGGCCTTTTGTGCTGCGTTGTAAAATTTGTCTATTCCCGGACTGTCAGCGATAAACGGCACTCCCCCGCAAGAAATCACTAATTTTGCGGCGGCTCTTACTATTGCGGGATCTGTTGTAACTCTGCGCGTTACGTCATGACCTGCGACGAGATTAACTTTTAACAGGACTTTATCGCCGGGATTGATGAAATTTTTTGCGCCTCCGAAAAAGTCAAATGCTCGTGTAATAGCTGAGTCTATTTCGTGTTGATTATAATTTTTTTGTGCGATAAATAAAATTTTGCTCATGAGATTATTTCAGCCACTCGGAAATTTTTGCGGGGTCTAAATTATTTGCTTTGATTCCGTCGATGACCTGAGAGTCTTTGCATAAGTCGCGAATCTTTGCGGTTGCCTTCTCACAGTTTGAGCCGCCGGAAGTGCAGAACGGATAAATTTTTTTGCCGGAGAAATTATATTTTTCCAAGAATGAAATAATAGCTTGCGGACATGTAAACCACCAAATCGGGAAGCCCAGTAAAATTTTATTGTAGGAGTCAAAATTTGCAATCGGCTCGCTAGTTAATGCGGGTTTCTCGTTGTGATTAAATTCTTTGCGGGCTGCTAAAATGGTCATCAAATAATTTTTCGGATAAATTTTTTCTGTTGTTATCTCGTGGATAGGCGCGTTAATTTCATGTGCGATTAACTCTGCGATTTTCTTAGTGTGGCCGCTCTTAGAGAAATAAATAATTATTGTGTCGTTCATAAAAATTTTCGCCTCTCGTAATAAATTTTTTGTATTATAGCAAATAAAAACTCTTGTCTGTTGCGTTACCCCAAGAGTCAGTAAACATTGACAAAATATTTTTGCTGGAATTATATAATTAACGTGATATAAATTTTTTGTTGGCCGATAGTCAAAACCTGCGCGATAAATTAATTGCATGGCTTGAGAATCATGTTATAATTACAAAAATGCGATTAATTGTGCTATGACAATAATTCACTAATCATAAATTTTCACGGGACAATAAATATTTTACTAATACTTTTACCAATACAAAAATGTTAAATTATTCCTGCAATAATAAAGCCTCACAGAGAAAAAATTTGAGTTTTCTTGCTGACTCGTAAATTAAAAAAGTTTTATGCCATTAATATATAATTATTAACAAGTACACGTGAATCATTTGCAAAAATTTCTGCTTATGCGCGCTATTGCACATGAGTAATAGTTTTATGAATTCAAAATTATTAAGCCAAATTTTTTTGCTTTCATGGTAAAATAGCACTTTGCTTACAAAAATTTTTAGGAGCTGAAATATTTTAAATGGTAACAATTAGAGATGTGGCACGACTCGCAGGTGTTTCCGTTGCAACTGTGTCAATCGTGATGAACAATAAATCAAAGGAACGTTCAATCCCCGAGTCAACTCAAGAAAGAATCAAAAACGCAATGCGCGAGCTTGGTTATCAACCGAATGTAAGTGCGCGCCGTCTTCGTTCAAAATATAAACAGTCCCCTGTTATAGCTTTTTTCTGGCCGAAGAATTTAAGATTTAGCATGTTCACGTCGTTTGTAGATGCATTTTTGAGCGCGATCCATAATGCAAAACTAGATTTCGAGCTTGTTATACAGACTTATGAACGCGGAAAACTTGAAGAATTTGACGAACAATTAACAAAACGGGGCTACAACGGCGTAATAATCGGCGGCTGCACTGAAGACGATATAAAGCACCTCGAAAAAATGAGTCTTTTAATGCCGGTCGTACTAATAAACCGCGAGTCAGAAAAATTTTCAACAGTCGGAATAAATGATGACTTAGTCGGAAAAATCGCAGCTAGAGAATTTGTGCGCAAGGGTATACGTTCCGCCGGAGTTTTCGCTGTTCCCAATGGTCATATAGGTTCAAATGCCCGTGTTGCTGCGTTCTTCAAATATTGCAAGTATTACGGGATAAATGTAGATTTCGATAGTGTTCTGCGTAGTGAAAGCACATTTGACGGCGGTTATTATATTGCTGGAAATTTTTGCGAGATAAAGAACAGGCCGCACGCTGTTTTTTGCGATTCTGATTCTATCGCGATCGGAGCAGTAAAAGCCTTTCACGACATGAACATAAACGTCCCGAAAGATATAGAGATTCTCACGGTTGATTTGAGCATTTCAGGTTTTAGCGCTTATTTTTCGCCGTCGCTGAGTGTTATAGAACTTCCAAATGATGAAATTGCAAAGAGGGTGATAAATATTTTGCATAAAAAAATTTCGTCGGGCTCTCAAAGTCTCGAACATGTAAAAATTGAACCGCGTTTAATCCTTCGTGAGAGTTTTGCATAATTCCCGAATATCAGTTAAATTCATAGCGAGAAAAAATTTATTCTGCTTCCAGTTTTGACCCGTTTTGAGAGAAATAAATTTTGTGAAGTTTTCTTGTTCGTTAGGCGCAAGACTCGATTTTTGCATCATGCAGACTGAGTCTCGCGCTATGAACATGTAATAATATTCTTTGTCATGGACTAAATTTTTTATTTGCGGGTAAGAAATTTTCATAGAGCCTTCACCGGAAATTATTATAAATTCGTCGTGAAATTCATAATTCATGACCGGGAAATTTTTTCGTGCCTGCAAGACTTTATCAGCTCTCATTTGTGCGGGAAAATCAGGAACAGACACCAGCCACGCACCGGCGAGCAGTAATAAGCCCTTCAGCCATAAATAAAGATTCGAGGCCGCGCAGATAATTATCATTGCAAGCCCCGCAGAAAAACGCAAAATTATTCTCGCTTTGTCATACGTATAATATTGTGCCTTGTATAAAGCCTGAATCGTCTTTGCGTTATGTTCTATTGATGTTCGGTAAAGGCACATTTTTTATTTGCTCATTAAATTATCAAGAGCTTTCACTAAAGGCTGGATACTTTTTCCCGTTGCAGGTTTTTCGAGTGCGTCAAGGGCTGCTACTTTTTTGCCGTAATATTCTGTGTTGCGCTTTACACTCACGCTGACGACTGAACCTTCAAGAGATAAGCCCGCAAAGAGTCCTTTTGTCATGGAGTAGCTATAAATTGAAGCTCTTACGCGTCCATCTGTTGCAGCCTCTGCACGACGACCGACCGGCCCTGCAGTTACGCCAATGTCGCCGCCTAATTTTGTTCTGCTGTGAAGGAATGCATCGACTCCAGCCTGATTTATGACAGATAACAAGAGTGAAATATTTTCTGCGCCAATCTGGAACCCAAACGAAGGCCCGCCGATATTATAGAAGCTCGGTCCGTACCATTTTCCGTTTTTCTTGACGAGTATTAAGCCCTCGCCGTATGAGCCGCCGAAGACAAAACCAGCCTTGACCATTGAAGGAACTATTGCGATTGCGTAAGAACTTTTCAGAGATGCCGCCAAATCTGACGCGTCACTACGAGCTGCCATTTCGTTTACCATTGAGACAGCCGATCCGATTATGCTATCAGCCGACGCAAATGCAGTCCCGCAATAAATTACTAAGATAAATAATAATAGTGCTAATTTCTTCATGTAAAATTTACCTCCAAATTTAAAATATGTGTATATTATAGCCTGATTATGTTTGCTAGATGTCATTTACGTAAAAATTTTATTGATTCCGAGTGGGGACGGGCTTTAGGGGGTCTCCCTCAAATATAATGATGACGGCGAAGAAATTGCATTCTCTTATGATGTTATAATTCTACGTTCAGTGTGATTGCTTTAACGGCACTTGCTTTGTTCAGACGTAAAAAATAGACTTTTGCGCGTTTAATGAATATAAGATATAATCTCAGCATTATGAGAACAGAAAAATTTTTTGCGAACGAAATAATTATTACCGGCATGATGTGTGCATTTATTATATGCATATAAGTCGTGCTGTTCGCTGAAATGAATATAACGCGGGGAGTACGTAACGGCTTCCCGCTATTTTTATAATGTAGGAGGAATATTTATCATTGATTGAACTTGAACACGTAATAAAAAATTTTCATGCAGACAAGAAAAATGACGCTATTCACGCCGTTAATGATGTATCGCTGACTATTAATGACGGTGAAATTTTCGGCATAATCGGCTTCTCAGGTGCAGGAAAATCTACCCTTGTGCGTTGTATAAATCTGCTTGAACGCCCTGACTCCGGTTCTGTCAGAATTGACGGTGTCGAGATGACAAAGTTAAAGCCTCGCGAACTCTACAAAGCACGCACTAAAATAGGAATGATATTCCAGCAATTTAATTTGATGCCGTCCCGCACTGTCCTGCAAAATGTAGCTTACCCGTTGAAGGGCATGACCCGCGATGAAATAAAAAAACGTGTGCGTGAATTATTAGCTCTCGTAGAAATTTCTGACAAGGAAAACGCTTATCCGTCCGAATTATCCGGAGGCCAGAAACAAAGAGTCGCAATCGCACGAGCCTTAGCAAATGACCCGAAAATTTTATTGTGCGACGAAGCAACCAGCGCGCTTGACCCGCAGACAACAGGTTCTATTCTGCAATTACTCAAAGATTTAAATAAAATGCTTGGCCTTACAATTGTAGTAATCACTCACGAAATGGAAGTAGTAAAAAATATCTGCCGAAAAGCTGCAGTAATGGACGCAGGGAAAATTATCGAACAAGGCGACGTTTTCACAATATTTTCAAGCCCTCAGCACACTGTAACGCGAAATTTTGTGCGGTCTACTTCTAATTTGTCAAAGATTGAAACGTTGATACGAGATGACTCGCCTATGGTCAAATTAAAGCCTGGTGAAGTAATGGCAAGACTCGTTTATATTCATGCGGACGTGTCAGAACCGTTAATTTCTTATGCGTCGAGAGCGTTTGACATTGAGATAAATATTATTCTCGCTGATGTTGAAATCGTTGCGGGTGCGATGGTCGGCGGAACTGTCGTAATCTTCAACGGTGAGCGCGAAAAAATTGACAATGCCATAAATTATTACAAGAGCAAAGATATTAGAGTCGAGGTGATTCAGGATGCAAGAGCTTAATAATTTATTGCCGAATTTAATGCGTCGTTTGCCGGAGTTCTGGAAGGCCTGCGGTGATACACTTTTAATGGAGGTCTGGGCAGGAAGTATTTGTTATGTGCTTGGCCTGATATTCGGGATTATATTAACAGTTACCAAGCCCGGCGGCATAATGGAAAATCGTCCGGTTTATCAAGTTCTCGACAAAATCATAAATTTATTTCGTTCGATACCGTTTATTATTTTGCTGACAGCTTTAATGCCTCTTTCGCGCTGGATAATGGGAACTGCTATTTATGTGCGCGGCGTTATTGTCCCGTTAGTGTTTGGGGCGACTCCGTTTTTCTCGCGTCAAATTGAGAGTGCACTTGCTCAGACAGATAAAGGACTCATTGAAGCAGCTTTATCAATGGGATCCAGCCCGTTTGAAGTCATATTCAGAGTTTATCTGCGTGAAAGTCTTGCGCCGATTATACGAGCAATTACTATAACAGCAATCAGCTTACTTGGATTAACAGCGATGGCCGGTGCTGTCGGTGCTGGAGGACTGGGAGATTTTGCGATTCGTTACGGTCATGACAGAAACATGATAGACATTACGTGGGTTACAGTTATTGTGCTTGTGTTAGGAGTGAGTCTCGTTCAGTGGCTCGGTGAATTTCTAGCGCGGAAAAATACACATTAGGCATTTACGGGAAAATTTACCGTTTTGCATAAATAGATTCATGAAAGGAAGTAATTTTATTATGACAAAGAAATTTTTAGCGGCTTTAGTGCTTGTTCTCGCTCTTGCAGTGAGTGTGTCGGCTGAACAGGTCGTAAGACTCGGCGTTACCGGAAGCGTTTACGATGAAATGTGGGCACCAGCTAAGGAAATGTTAGCAAAGCAGGGAATTACTCTCGAAGTGATTCAATTCACCGATTATGTAACACCTAACAGGGCGCTTGCTGATGGAGATATTGATTTAAACGGTTTCCAGCACAGAATTTATTTTGCTGACGAGCTTGCAAGCAGAAATTATCAGCTCACTAACATAGCAAATACTTTTGTTGTGCCTCTGAACCTTTATTCAATCAAGATTAAGAAACTTGACGAGATCAAAGACGGCGACGTTATTGCGATTCCTAATGACCCTACAAACGGCGGACGAGCTATAAAAGTTTTGGCGACTTCAGGTTTAATCACGTTGAAGGCCGGAGCAGGCTTTAACCCTACAAAAGAAGACATCGAGAAATATAACGTGAAAATTACGATTCAGGAACTCGCAGCAAATACGATTCCTTCAGCTTTACCCGACATCACAGCAGGTGTAATTAATGACACATACGCACTTGATTACGGACTGAAGGCAAGCGACGCAGTTTTTGCAGATCAGGCACGCGAAAAAGAATACTGGAATCTAATCGCAGCAAGAACTTCAGATTTGGCAGATCCCGCAAAAGTCGAACTTTACAGCAAAGTTGTAGCAGCCTATCAGAGTCCCGAAATGAAAGCAGCACTTGCAGAACTTTACGGCGGATTCTTTAGGCCGGTCGGCTGGGACGAAGATTTATTAGCACCGTTCAAGAAATAAAATGATTCGTAGATTAATGCTCCTGAGTCTGGCTTTGTTTGCGTGTCTTGAATGGGGTACGCTCTCGGACGAAAGGAGCAAATACGGCATTGCATCGGGAGATCCATTTGTGCGTGAGGTTGTATTAACATTTGATGACGGTCCGCGCGAATCTGGTATGCAGGAAATTATAAGCGTCCTAGAGTCTTATGATGTTCACGCGACATTTTTTGTGGTCGGGAAATTTGCCGAGCGTTATGGGAGAATAACTCTTATGCTTGCTAATTCAGGCCAAGAACTTGCGAATCACACTTACACCCACCCGAAATTATTTCGCTTATGGGTTGAGAAAATTATGCGTGAGGCCGAACGCTGCGATGAAGTGTTAGAGTCGCTTGGTATTCGCAAGACAAGATTTTTGCGTCCTCCGGGCGGATCTTTTACCATGAACATATTTAACGCTATGAGACGAATGAATTTATGTCTAGGACTATGGAGCTTGAACACCGGCGATTATACCGGCAGACCAGCAGAAGAAATTTCGCGCTTAGTCCTCAAGAGCACGAAACCCGGTACAATAATATTAATGCATTCTGGAGTCCCTAACACTGTTCAAGCCTTGCCCGCAATAATCGAAGGGTTAAAATCTCAAGGTTATACGTTCGTGAGGCTTGAGGAAATGAGAGACTCCAAGAAGAAATTCCAAAAATTTGATGAAGTGGTTGCAGCTGCAGGTATTAAAATCGCTGCTCCTAATTTGGATAATGTC